>CAWVFN010000107.1:0-9475 GCA_963928475.1 Bacillota bacterium | reverse complement strand
ATGGATAAACTGACTGTTACCTATATAGATACCAACATGGGGAACAGAACCGCCAAAACAAACTAAATCACCCATATTAAGGTTATTCCGGGAAACCTCTGTCCCCTGGGTCATCAGCTCAGTATCATCACCTGTCAAGGTAACACCGAAGTGGGCGTAAATATATTTAACAAAACCAGCGGAATCAAAACCAGTTTCCGGTGAGGCGCCGCCTTTCACAAATTTGAAATCTACAAAATTTTTAGCAAATACAGTGGTTCTCTGTCTGTCGTTAAGTATAAGAGAATTGTAAATTATTTGAGCGGCTTGGGCTCTGGTAGATGTATTATTAGGCATAAACTTATTATTGCCCATACCACTGATACCGCCATAGGAATAAAGGGCTCTGACAGGATCCTTAGCATAGCTATCAACCTGTGAAAAATCAGAATAATAAGGATCACCGCTAATGGCAGGAGCGTTACCCTGATAAACCATAAAACGATAAATCATTGTTGCCATTTCCTGCCTTGTAATTTTATCGTTTGGATAAAATTTATTATTACCTTTACCGGAAGTTATACCCTTCTCCGCAGCCCAGCCTATCTGCTTATATCCCCAAAAACTGGCTGCTACATCAGAAAAAGAGGGAGCGAAATTACTGAGATTCTCACCAGAAGCTCTGGCCAAAATAGTCACGAATTCTGCTCTGTTTATGTTGTTATTAGGCAAAAACAAACCGTTACCATAGCCATTTATGTAACCACCGCCAGTTAAAACTGTAACAGGCTGATAAAACCAGTCTGTGGTTTTTACATCTTTATACCCGGCAGCCATGGCTGTGGAACTAAAGGTAAATATTAACAATGCTACCATCAATACAATGATCTTCTTCATAGGCATATCTCCTTCCTCAGTTTATTATAACATATCATAGGCAATAATCAATTACTTATTTTACCTAACTGAAACCTTTAATTAGTCGAATAATGTTGCAATAACTGTTATTTTACTTTATAATTAAAGATTAAGGAATGGAGGAAAAACGTGAAAAAGCTTTTTATGGAAGGAAAAAAATCCCCCTATTTCAAAGAAATAAAATCCGCTATTAAAAATTTAGATAAGTCAATCGAGGACTTTCTTGCCGCTGATAATAAACTTCTCAATAACGCCGCTTTGCATTTACATAACAGCGGCGGTAAACGTCTGCGTCCTGGTTTTATCTATTTAGGCGGACAGTTTGGTGATTACGACAGAGATAAGCTTACTCCTATGGCCATGGCCATAGAAATTACCCATATGGCTACCTTAGTACATGATGATGTAGTAGATAACGCGGATCTGCGCCGAGGAAAACCTACAGTCATGTCAATATGGGGGAATAATGTTTCAGTTTATGCCGGCAACTATCTTTTAGCGAAAGCTCTGCGTTTAGTTTCAAACTATGAAAGTGATAAAATCAATCAAACTTTAGCCAATACAGCCTTAGCCATGTGTCGGGGGGAAATATCCCAACTACGCGGTAAAAATATTTTAGAAACCGATATTGATAAATATCTACTACGTATCAAAGGGAAAACAGCCCTTCTCCTCGCCGCCAGCTGCGAGTTAGGAGCTTATATAAGTGGAGCCGAAGATCACGTTGTTAATGCCCTAAAAAACTTCGGCGAAAATCTGGGCATGGCCTTTCAAATTACTGACGATATTTTGGACTACAGCCCCGAAGCGGAAAAATTTGGGAAAATATTAGGCGGCGATATACGGGAAGGAACAATGACCTTGCCCTTAATATATACCGCATCCCAGGAAAGATATAGACAACAACTGCAAGTAATATGGAATAAAGACAGCAAGAGTGAAGAAGACGTATTAGAAGTGATTAAAATTGTTAAAGAAGCTAAGGGTATAGATTACGCTCGTTCTATTGCTGGAAATTACATAAAAAAAGCCCAGGATTTCCTGGAAGAGACACCAGAAGGAGAAGCTCAAAAGGCTTTTAAAGATATAGCTAAAAATATGTTAGACAGGCAAATATAATGTAAAGGAAAAAATCGTGAGAAAAACTTTTTTAATAGGCTTTTGGTTGCTAATAATTGCTTTGCTAATAATTGCCGCCAATACACTGCCGATTCTGACAAATAAAACAGAACCTGAGAATTTCACTTATGAACACCCGCAAGATAACTACTCTCTGGCAGTAACCGGGTTATGGCAGGTATATGATGAGAATGATACTTCCCTAACTTTGGTTAACGGAGAAAAAGACTGTACAATTACCTTTACTTTAGAAGTGGGAGGATATGACTACCTAACCCCAGTATCCGCAGCAGAAAAATTCATAGACTATAACAAAAAACAATTCAGCGACTTTTCTGTAACTGAAGGACCAGAAGAAGGCAATATCGGAACATATCCCTGTGCCGCCTACCTCTGTAGTTTAAGCCAAGACAAAGAAGCCTACTTAGGCCAACAGGCAGTAATCCATCCAAACGAAGGTATACGTCTGTATGTCTCCTTTATTTATCCGGCAGATTGTGATCAGGCTGCTATTGAAGAAGGCGAAAATATTATTAAATCCATAAGCTTTACAGATACAGAATCACTGTACGCAAAATTCATGTAAGATAACTTTAATTATATAAAAAAAGAGGGGATGATACTGTCCCCTCTTTTTTTAATTTATTTTATCTCTTTCATGATTTCAGCAATCTCAGTTAAAGCGTTATCAACACTTATAACACCGCTTTTACCGCCGCGGCGAATCTTATACTCAAGATTTCCTTTAGCCAAACTTTTATCTCCGATAGTTATACGCAGAGGTATACCGATAAGATCCGCATCTTTAAATTTAACACCAGCTCGCTCACTGCGATCATCAAAGATAACCTCATAACCAGCGGCTGTCAAATCTTCGTAAAGTTTTTCCGCCGCCGCCATCTGGGTTTCGCTCTTCTCACTTACCGGTACTATTATTATCTGATAGGGAGCTATAGCCAAAGGCCACACTATACCGTCATCATCATAGTTTTGCTCTATGGCAGCAGCCATAGTACGTCCTACGCCAATACCGTAACAACCCATAACCATAGGATTCGATTTGCCATTTTCGTCCAAATAATTGGCTTCCATAGATATACTGTATTTAGTGCCGAGTTTAAAAACTTGTCCCACCTCAATACCTCTGGCTGAACGTAATGTGCCATCGCAGTGGGGACAGCTTTCTCCCGCCTCTACAATTCTAAATTGACCTATTTCACCTGTAAAATCACGGTCATAGTTAACATTGATTAAATGGTAACCTTTATCATTGGCACCGCAGCATAAATTACGGCCTGCCACAACTTCCTCATCAACTAATACCTTGATTTTCTGATCAATAGGACCTATGTAACCTTTAACCAAACCAGCCGCAGCCAACTCTTCTTCCGTAGACATATAGAAAGTTACCGCGCCTAAATAGTTTTGAACCTTAATCTCATTAAGCCGGCGATCACCACGGATAAAAATTGCTACTACCTCATTGTCGGCAGTATAACATAGGGCTTTCATAGTTTTTTTAGTATCAAAACCTAAAAAATCGGCCACATCGTCAATGGTAGCACAATTAGGTGTCAATACCTTTTCTACCTCTCCCATAGGTTCCTGGGATTTTATAGGCTTATCCGCTGTTTGAGCTATTTCTGTATTAGCCGCGTAATCACACTTATCGCAATAGAGGATTTCCGCTTCACCACTGTCAGCCAATACCATAAACTCATGGGAACTGCTGCCGCCTATGGCACCGTTATCCGCCTCTACAGGACGGAAATCCAAGCCACAGCGTTTAAAGATTCTAGTATAGGCGTCATACATAATATGATAGCTTACGTCCAGGCCATCATCGTCCCTATCAAAACTATAGCAATCCTTCATGACGAATTCCCGACCCCGCATCAAGCCAAAACGCGGACGACGCTCATCTCTGTACTTATTCTGGATCTGATACAGCATTATGGGAAGCTGTTTATGGGATTTGACTTCTCCCGCTATTAAAGAGGTAATAACCTCTTCATGGGTTGGGCCAAGACAAAAGTCACGGCCATGTCTATCCTTGACACGCCATAGTTCATCACCATATACTTCCCAGCGTCCGCTCTTTTGCCATAATTCCGCTGGCTGGACTATGGGAAACATCAGTTCCTCTGCGCCGCTTCTATCCATTTCTTCCCGTATTATGTCGCTTATTTTTTCTAAAGTACGCCAGCCAAGAGGCAAATAAGTATATATACCTGAAGCTACCTTACGCATCATACCACTGCGCAGCATTAATTTATGACTTACTATTTCCGCTTCCGCTGGTACTTCCCTTAATGTCGGCGCAAACATTTTACTGTATCTCACTGTTCATTCCTCCTGATTTCCCCTACTAATTCTTTAACTATATCACTTTCTTTATATTTACCTATAACTTGTCCTTCTTTAAACAATAAACCCTGTCCCCTGCCGCAGGCTATGCCATAATCCGCTTCTTTAGCCTCACCGGGACCGTTTACCTCACAGCCCATAACTGCTACAGTTATGGGTCTTTTAGGCTTAAAAGCAGCTAATTCTCTCTCTGTATCAGCTACCATTTTCTCTAAATCTACTTTAGTACGTCCGCAGGTAGGACAGGAAATTATTTCCACACCCTCCTGACGCAAACCTAAGTCTTTTAGTATTTCCTTAGCAACGATAACCTCGTTGACCGGATCTCCCGTAAGAGAGACCCTAATAGTATCTCCTATGCCTTCGCTTAAAAGCAGACCTATACCCAGTGATGATTTGATACTTCCTTTTAACAGTGTACCTGCCTCAGTAACACCTACATGTAAGGGATAGTCTACTTTCTCGCTTAACAGCCTGTACGCCGCCACAGTATTAACTACAGATGAAGTCTTGACTGAAATTTTGATATCCTCAAAGTTGTATCGCTCAAAAATAGCCACTTGACGCAAAGCACTTTCCACCAAGGCCTCTGGCGTTGGCCCATATTTGACCAGCAAATCCTTTTCCAAAGAACCACCATTTATACCTATACGTATAGGCACACTATTTGCCCGAGCCGCTTCAATTACTTTGACAATCCTCTCCTCACAGCCAATATTCCCCGGATTAATCCGCAAAGCATGTATGCCATTTTTAATTGCCTCTAAGGCCAAACGGTAGTCAAAATGTATATCAGCCACTAACGGAAGAGGTGAATTTGGTATTATCTCTGCCAAAGCCGCGGCGGCCTCCATATCCGGAACCGCTATACGGCCTATATCACAGCCTTGGGCCGCTAAGGACTGAAGCTGATTCAGTGTACTTTCTACATCGGCAGTTTTTGTATTATTCATACTTTGAATAGCGATAGGAGCGCCGCCGCCTACCAATACATTGCCTATCTTAAGTTGACGGGTCTTTTTTCTCATAATCAAGCACCAAATAATCTATTTATATCAAAATAGGTAATGACTACCATCAAAACCATCAACAGCATAAAACCAACAAAGTGTATGGTTCCCTCAATCTGAGGACTTACAGGACGACCACGCAAACCCTCAACGGCTAAAAATACTAATCTACTGCCGTCTAAGGCCGGTAATGGCAGTAAGTTAACAACTCCCAGGTTAACACTGATAGCGGCAACAAAAATCAAAAAATTGAAGAAACCATAATCAGCAACTTGACCGACCATCTGCCCAACACCTACAGGACCAGCTAAGTCAACGGCAACCTGACCAGTTATCATCTGGAATAAGGTGACTAAAATCAACTTAGTTAATTCGTAGGTCTGCTGGAAACCCATAGCAATAGCCTCAAAAACATTGAGATGTTCCGTACCTCGTATTATACCTATGATGCCTACACCATCCTCAGACTCTATCGGAGTGACGGTAAAACTCAACGCTTCACCTTGACGGTCAACAGTAATAGATAACTCCTCACCTGCTGAGGGCTGAATATAGGCTACAGCATCCTCCCAAGTCTCAACATCATTACCGTTTACTGAAGTAATAATATCACCGTTCTCAATTCCGGCTATAGCGGCTGGACCATCAGAAGTTACCTCCCCTACTATGGGAGAAATAGCCGGTGTTCCTAAAGCCATATAGGCAATAACAAAAATAATAATGGCAAAGATAAAATTAAAAATAGCACCGCCAGCCACAACAATCATGCGTTTAGGTACGGATTTTTTATCAAAACCATTAGGATGTTCACTCTCGCCATCTTCTCCCGGCATCTTACAATAACCGCCAATAGGAAGCAGTCTGAGTGAATATTGAGTCTCACCTTTCTTAAAGGAGAAAAGCTTAGGACCCATACCTACGGCAAATTCTTCCACATAGATACCGCACTTTTTAGCAGTAATGAGATGACCCGACTCATGAGCAAAAATAATTAATCCAAACATGAGCAGGGTCAAAACTATCGTTATTATTACGCTCAAACTATCACCTCGTTAAGCCATCTTCGCACCCAATCAGCCGCAGCTAAGATCTCCTCAGGATCTGGAGCGGCAATAAATTCATTAGCATCTATAGCTTTTACAATATATTTATGGATATCGGTATATTTTATTCTTTCTTCTAAAAACATATGCACTAAAACTTCATTGGCGGCATTCATTACCGCCGGAGCCGTGCCGCCCTCTTTGCCCACTTCAAAACCAAGTTTTAATAATGGGAAAACCTCATAATCAGGTTTATAAAAATCAATATGTCCTAAAGCGGCAAAATCAAGGGGTTCTAAGGGATTTGCTCTGCGCTCAGGGTAAGTAAGAGCAAATTGGATAGGAATACGCATATCAGCCTTACCAAGATGACCGATAAACGAACCATCAGCAAAAGCCACCATAGAATGAATGACACTTTGGGGCTGAATCAGAACATCTATTTTATCATAGTCAACATCAAAAAGCCAATGGGCTTCTATTACCTCTAAGCCTTTATTCATCATAGTAGAGCTGTCTATCGTAACTTTTGCTCCCATCTTCCAGGTAGGATGCTTAAGAGCCATAGCTGGAGTCACAGAAGACATCTGTTCCGCGGTAAAACCCCTAAATGGTCCGCCGGAAGCTGTGAGCACCAACTTGGATAAAGCGTTTTTGCCACCTAATAAACATTGAAAAATAGCCGAATGTTCACTGTCTACCGGCAACAACACAGTATTGTTCTCTGCCGCTGACTTCATTACCAAATGGCCGGCAGTAACTAAGCTCTCCTTATTGGCAAAGGCCACCTTGTTGCCATGGGATAAAGTAGTGAGCAGCGGTTTTAAGCCAGCCATACCACCAATACCATGAATCACCATATCTACCTCTAAAGAAGCGACAGCGGCTAAACCGTCTTCACCGCAAAGTATTTCACCGCTAAAATCCGGTAAGGCCTCTTTAAGTGATAAATAATGATTTTCATTGTAAATATTTATAATCTCAGGCTGAAACCGCAGGGCTTGAGATGCCAGCAACTCCCAATTGTCGTTGGCCGCTAAAGCCACAACCTGAAAATCCTCAGGAAACCAGGATATTACATCCAGGCTTTGAGTACCTATGGAACCCGTTGAACCCAACACACATATTTTTTTCAAAACGCACCTCTGTGTAACAAAAGTTTATTATATTAATATATATAGTTTGTGTAAAATAATAGGAAAATATAAAGAAAAGGAGCAATGAAAAGCAGACTGTCAAAACGATCCAATACACCGCCGTGGCCTGGAATCAAATTTCCCGAATCCTTAACCCCGGCCCAGCGTTTAAAGGCGCTTTCCACTAAATCACCTATCTGCCCTAAAATAGAGGCTATTACAGTAACAAGAATCAACCAGCCTATGGGCAAAACCTTAAATATAAGGTTGAAAATAACAGCAGCAACAACGGCTACAGCTATGCCACCTACAGCACCTTCCACCGATTTTTTAGGACTTATTTTGGGCATAAGTTTATGTTTTCCCAGGGTACTGCCTACTATATAAGCACCACTATCTGTAAGCCACTGAATAATAAATATTAAAAATATCAGGAACATACCGCCTTCCATATGTAAACGCATGGATACCGCAGTACTAAGGGTAAAAGCAATATAATAAATACCAAAGAATGAGACCGCCGCTTCCTCTATAGAAAGACGCTGTAAAACAAAGAGAATACCATGTACGGCCAAGAGAATAAAAATCAATGCTAATATTATAAGATTGTAACCGTCAGCCACATAGGCAAAAACCATAAAGCATAAACAGGAAACAATGTATAGAGGCAAACTGAATCTATAACCATGAGCCTTTAACAGGTTACCAAATTCATAGCCTCCTACTATGGCTATGAGAGCCATAAGAATAGTAAATAGCCAGCCGCCAAAAAAAGTGGCTAAAAGTATTAAGGGCACAAAAACACAGGCACTGATTACTCTTGTTTTAAACATAACATCTCTCCCAACTGTATATTATATACCGCCATAACGGCGCTGACGCCCTTGATAATTAAGGATCGCCTTATATAATTCCTCTTCATTAAAATCCGGCCACTTAACTTCAGTAAAATATATTTCTGTATAAGCTATCTGCCATAAAAGATAATTACTAATACGCTGTTCGCCAGAAGTTCTAATTAAAAGATCAGGGTCAGGCAAACCGCCAGTCTCTAAACAGCGGGAAAAACCAGCTTCGTCTAAGTCATCTATATCTATATCACCATTCCGGTATTGGCTGGCGATCTTTTTCACCGCTTTTAGTATCTCTTGGCGACTGCCATAGTTGATGGCGATATTGAGGGTTATCTTATCACAGGATGCTGTCATAGCCTCAACTCTGTCAAATTCGGCCTTCACCTTGGGCGGAACAGGCTCAAGGTCGCCTATATGGACAAGATGAACCCCTTCTGCTACCATATCATCGGCTTCTCGCTGTAAATAACCACGTACAAGGTCCATAAGAAAGTTTACCTCTGACAGCGGACGACGCCAGTTTTCCGTGGAAAAACAGTAAAGAGTCAGGACTTCCACTCCTAAATCGCTGCATTTCCTAATAAGGTTTTTTATTACTTTAGTACCAGCTATATGACCCTTTACCCTTGCCAAACTACGGCTTTTGGCCCATCGTCCATTGCCATCCATTATTATGGCTATATGACGGGGTATATTATCTTTATCTAATTGTTCTAAAATACTATCTTTACTCATGGGTCTATTATATACTATTTTGTTACTTCTGGCAAACAAAAAACCCTTCCATTCTGAAGGGCCGTATAAAAATTTTGCCTATAAATAATGTATAACGCCAGAACCCCCCTCGGTAAAGAAGGGGGTTCATAAGTCATTATTATTCAATCGATAATACTGTCAAACAAAGGAAATAGGCGAAACGGTCAAACCCAACCCCGCACTGTCATGTATTCCCTTATTAAAAGTGGAAAATAAAGCAGGAAGGGAGGCGGTGCCTTATGGAAAGTTTAATCGTTGTATTATTCTTAATGATAATACTTCTGAAAGAACTC
>CAWVFN010000106.1:0-6362 GCA_963928475.1 Bacillota bacterium | reverse complement strand
CCTTGGGGATCGGCTTCTATGCCATCACGATAAGCTGAGAGAGTATGTCCTATATCCTCTACATCATAATATGCCTCTGTGATACGCTCTTTCTCGTCATTTAAGACATCATCCATAGACGTTAGCGACTTTAAACCCTCCATTGCCCCATAAAGGGACTCTGTAGCGTCATTTAACTTTCCGTAAATATCATCTGACAATTCTAAACGGCGGGTACCAGTACGCATTAGTTCTATATCTCGGCGCAGTCTCTCATCCTCTCCCGGTTCTAAAGACAAAGCCTCTATTTCCTTAATGCGATAAAGTAAAAAATCCTTTTTCTCTTCAGTTTCCTCACGTTTAGTCACTAATTCCTTCAGACGTTTTTCTGCTTCACGCCAATGACGATAAGCTATGGCAGTTTCTTCCTTTGCCCCAGACAGTTCTTGACCACCGTAATAATCAACAATCGCCATTTGCTTATCTTCCCGCAAAAAAGCAAAATACTCTCTTTGACTATGTAAGTTCATTATCTGAGGAACAATATCATTTAACACCGAAAGGCTTACCCGACGGCCATTAATACGACATAGATTTTTACCTTCCACATTTATTTCCCTGGTGATAATTAAAGTATCATCCTCTACCTCAAATCCTGCTTCAGTTAACATGCCAAGAAAACCAGGTGAAAAAGGTCCCGCAAAGGTTCCTTCCACCAATGCCCTTTTCGCGCCACAGCGAATAAGCTCCTTATCAGCACGATTACCCATAAGGAGCCCCACGGCATCGGTAAGCAGGGATTTACCCGCTCCGGTTTCACCGCTGATAATATTTAAGCCTCGATAAAAGTCTACACGCAAATCCTCAATAAGTGCGAAATCCGCCACATATAATTCCGCTAGCATCCGCGCCTCCAAATATTAGGATAAGAGGGAATCAAATTTTTGGAGTATCCCATCTACTAAACCTTTCTCCTTTATAATCAGGAGAATAGTATCATCACCGGCAATAGAACCGATTATCTCCGGCCAACTGCTCTGATCTAAACAAGCCGCTAAACCCTGAGCAGTGCCAGGTAAAGTTTTTACAATAATTATATTTTCCGCACTGTTTACCGATACAGCGTTATCCATAAACATACGGCGCATGCGTTCAGCTATATTACCTACGGAAATATTTACTGGCATACTGTACTTGGAAAGATTTCCTTCCATCGGTATTTTAATCAGACCGATCTCCTTAATATCCCGGGAAACCGTAGCCTGAGTCACATTGAAGCCATGCTTTTTCAATCTTTCAGCCAATTCAAATTGAGTGGAGATCTCCTCCTTTTCTATGATTTTCTGGATCATTTTTTGTCTGGAGTTTTTATTTCCCATAATTTCAATTTGTCCCCTTTTCTTTTTTTTCTATAATTATTAAACATGGCGCTTTGGCTCTGTTTGGTATTGATATCTCCATAACCTGCCAAGATTTCATCTTAGGTTCTCGCAAGAAGTCCGCCAATGCGTTTTTTTCCTCTTCTCCCTGGGTATGACCCCAATAAACAGAAATTACAATAATACCGCCATCTTGCAGTAAATCCATACTCTCTTCTAAAGCGTAAAGAGTATCTGGTGCGGAAGTGGTAACGGTGTGATCGCCACCAGGCAAATAGCCCAAATTAAATACTACTGCCTTTACAGGTTCACGCACATATTTCCTCATATAACGGTGGTTATCCTCAACAAGTTCTACCTGCTCTATTAAGCCTTTTTCCCCTAAAAGATCGTAAGTACGCCCTAAGGCGCAAGACTGGACATCAAAAGCCCAAACCTTACCGGTTTCTCCCACCAATGACGCCAAAAAAATTGTATCTGCCCCGTTGCCGGCAGTAGCGTCTATAACATTATCTCCGGGTTTCAAAACCTGAGCTAAATAATCATGGGATAATTCCACAATTGATTTCACCACAGCCATTATCTTCTATCCCGTAATTTTTCATTAAGCACATCAAAAAAGGTCTTACCATTTAAACGGACAAAGAAGGTTTTCATCGCAGATTCCCGATAATTAACAGTATCACCCAGAGACAGTGGTACCGTATCGGTTTTACCGTCTAAGCTAAGAAAACAGCCACCTTCTATATCCGCAATTTGTATGGAAATCTTACGCTCCGCTCCTACTACAATAGGTCTGCTGTACAGAGACTGAGCACAGATAGGTGTAATAATTATGGCTCTCATCTCCGGAGACACCAACGGCCCGTTGGCGGACAGAGAGTAACCTGAGGCTCCCGTCGGTGTTGATACAGCGATACCATCACTGTGATAGCTGGCAGAGAGCTTATCATCAATAAAAGCCATGGTTTTAACTAAACCGGAAAAGGTATGGCGCAGAATTACACCATCATTAAGGCAATGTCCCGACTTAACAACGCTGCCGTCACGCACTACCTCTACTTCCAGCATCATACGCTCTTCTAAATAGTAATCGTCTTTCAAAAGCCTAGCCAAATAATTATAAAGGCTGGCTCCCAGCTCCAATTCAGCTAAAAATCCGACCCTGCCCATATTAATGCCTAAAATAGGCAGTTTATAATAAGCAGCCTGGCGAGCTACGGATAAAAGAGTGCCATCACCGCCTAAAACCAAAAGCATATCACACTGACCGGCAATATCACCTAAAAAATCATGAAGAAATTCCTGATCCGTTACATCATAAGGCTGTTCCGGCTGAAGAACCTGAGCTCCTTCCCGCTTAAACCAAGCAGCTACCTTTTCCGCTTCCTTAATGGATCCCTCTCTTTTCTGATTCGAGAGTATTCCTATTTTTTGCATATTTACACCTCTCTATTAATATACAGAAAAAACTCCCTGCTGTAAAGAGTAAAATGCATAAAACTATAAAAAAATTTTATATTAAAATGACTTTACCAGTTATCTGCCATTATTTTCAATCAAAAACTATGGCCGTGTTAGAGACTCTCTTCCGGCTCCAGCACGGCCTTTACTAAGCAATCAAACTATTTTATTAAATGCTTGGGCTACTAATGAGGACACTTCAGTTAAATCGGGAGGTGAATAACCCTTAGACAACAAGGCCAAATACTCCCGGTTTCCCTCGGGACCCTTAATAGGGGAATAAGTCAAGGCCTCTGTAGTGAGATCCTCTGACGCGAAAAATAATAACAAATCCTGGATAACCTCAATATGAGTATTGGGATCACGTACAACCCCCTTTTTACCCACTTTTTCTCTGCCAGCTTCAAACTGAGGCTTTATTAAAACAACAAAAAAACCATCATCCTTTAAAAAATGCTTAAGACAAGGTATAAGTTTTTTCAGAGAAATAAAGGAGGCGTCTGTAGTAATAAAATCAGCCTGTTCCGGGATTTGCTCACCTGTTAAATAGCGGGCATTGGTTTTTTCCAGCACCACTACTCTGGGGTCCTGCCTCAGCGACCAGGCTAATTGTCCATATCCGACATCTACAGCATAAACCTTAGCAGCTCCGTTTTGAAGAGCGCAGTCAGTAAAACCGCCGGTAGAGGCTCCAATATCAATTACGGTTTTACCTGTCAGATTCAGACCGTATTCTTTTACGGCTTTAGCTAACTTCAAACCACCTCGGCTAACAAAAGGCTTATCCTCACCGATTATTTCAATATTAACTTCGGTATCAACTTGAGTCCCGGCTTTGGTCTGTTTTTCTCCCTTAATCAATATACGGCCTGTCATTATAGCGGTACGAGCCTGCTCACGGGAAGGAAATAAACCTCGCTCCAATAATAACATATCAAGCCTTTTCTTCATCGCCCTAAAACCTCCAGTGTCTTTCTGACCAGAGATTCAGTGTCAAGACCGTATTCAGCTAAAATAATATCACGTTTACCCTGTTTAATGGGAATGTCAGGATACCCCAAGACAGTAACATCACTTTTTATGCCTGCGGCGGAGAAAAATTCCAGAATAGCGGATCCGAAACCGCCTTTTTTCACATGGTCTTCTAAAGTGATTATATGTTTATACTTTTTACCTAAATAACGCAGATTTTCTTCATCTAAGGGTTTAATAAATCGGGGATTAAACACAGCCGCTTCTATCTCCTTGTTCTGGAGAATCTCCGCAGCATTTAATGCCTCTTTAATCATTAATCCTAAAGGTATAAAGAGAATATCCTTACCCTCCCGTATCAGTTCACCGCGTCCCATTTCCATAGCGGCGGTATCACGATTCACGTCCCAATCAAGGACTGAACCCCTGGCATAACGAAGGGCACAGGGACTATGCAATTCCTTGGCCAGACGCAGCATTTCCCTAACTTCCTTGTCGGTTGAAGGGGACATAATAGTTAAATTAGGCAGGGAGCGCAAAAAAGAGATATCATAAATTCCCTGATGAGTCTCACCATCCTCGCCTACCACACCGCTGCGGTCAATACCAAAAATAACCGGTAAGTTCTGCAGACAAACATCATGGAACACCTGATCAAAGCCTCTTTGCAAAAAAGAAGAATATATGGCTACCACCGGTTTCATACCTTCTTTAGCTAAACCAGCGCTGAAGGTCACCGCATGCTGTTCAGCTATGCCCACATCAAAAAAACGGTTGGGAAATACAGCGGCAAAATCTTTTAAACCCGTACCATCCGGCATAGCGGCGGTAATTGCGCAAATATCCTTATCAGAACTGGCCATATCCAATAAATGACTGCCAAAACTACTGCTAAAACTGGGTTTATTATCACTCTTACCAATAATCTTACCGCTTACGGCGTCAAAAGGAGAAACACCATGAAAAATATCAGGCTCTATCTCAGAGGGAGCATAACCTTTGCCCTTTTTAGTATGAACATGTAATAAAACAGGACCATTCATTCCTCGGGCTATCTTCAAGTATAACCTTAGGGTGGCTATATCATGACCATCTATTGGTCCTAAATATGTAAATCCCAACTCCTCAAATATCACACCGTCTACAATTAGATACTTAAAGCTATCCTTTAAACGGCGTAAACCACGAAAAAGTCTGGTTCCTGGCTTAGATTTGGTAAGCATTCTTTCCAAATCCCGCTTGCTTTTCTCATAATGAGGCGCGGTACGTACCCGGCTGAGATAATTGGCTATGCCGCCAACATTAGGCGAGATTGACATGGCGTTGTCATTTAAAACCACTACCATATCCTTTTTGTAACTGCCAACATTATTCATGGCTTCATAAGCCATACCGCCGGTTAAGGCTCCATCACCAATTACAGAAACAATTTCAAATTTTTCTCCCCGCAGATCCCTGGCTACAGCCATGCCCAGAGCCGCTGATATAGAGGTACTGCTATGGCCTGTATCAAAAAAATCATACTCGCTTTCTGAGCCTTTAGGGAAGCCACTCAATCCCTGCCACTGGCGCAAAGTAGAAAAATCATCTCTTCTGCCGGTCAGAATCTTATAAGCGTAGCTTTGGTGACCCACATCAAAAATGACTTTATCCTCAGGGAACTCATATTCTGCACATAAAGCTATTATTAGTTCAACCACACCAAGACTAGGAGACAAATGTCCCCCTGTCTGCGCCACATTTTCCACCATAAAGCCGCGAATCTCCGCCGCTAAATTTCTAAGCTCATCATTATTGAGTTTTTTTACATCCCCAGGACATTCTATTTTAGAAAGCAGTGGATACATTAGTTTTCCGCCTTTTCTTTTCTATTTCCCCTAAAAATTTTAGACCAACTATGATAGTCAAGAAGAATACCTACTATTTCCATGATCTTATTGGCGTCTCTAATCGCCACCGGTTTCATCATCGCTTTGCCGCCTACGGTTAAAGCACTGACTAAACCAGCCATAATCACAGAAATAAAAATAGTATTAAAATCTCCTTTAGTTATTACTAATAAAGCTATAGTAGAGCCGATAGCACCAGAAACAATACCACAGATATCACCGACAACATCACAGCAAATATTGGCTACTACATCGGCCTTTCTCAAAAGGGCTAAAGTTTTCCTGGCTCCCGGCGCCCGCCGTGAGGCTCTGGCGTTAAATGGAGCAGCGTCAGCTACGGCTACGGCTACGCCTACAGCATCAAAGATTACACCAATAAAGACAATAATCAGCAGCACAAGAAGAGCAACAGCAATATGCTGTACATGAGCTACAGTGGCGTTCGTCGCAGTACTTATGGCTATGGCCAAAAAAAAGGTACCTAAAAACACGAATAAGACATGTTTAGCCGCACCTTTTCCTTTTCCTGCTTTTTTCTTTTTATTCAAAATGAAACACCTTTTTATAAAACAAATAAAAAACAGGTGACAATTTCCCGGGTAAACGCTGCGGCTTTGGTCCGGAAGGATTTCGCGCCTCCATTCCTGATCGTCACCGACCCGGCGGTTTCCCTTTACAT
>CAWVFN010000105.1:0-5583 GCA_963928475.1 Bacillota bacterium | reverse complement strand
AAAAACCAGGTTATAACCTGGTTTTTATTTTATTTGAGAATTTTTATAATTTCCTCTATTTCCTTGGATATATTTAATTCTGACCCTTCATCAAGAGCAGCTTTTTCAAACTCAGCTATGGGTAAATTATGATTGTAACGCTTTTTGGCCCATATTCTGCTTAGCGCTTTGCCGCAATTTTGGTATATTTTTCTCTCTTCCTCATTATATTTTGCGGCTTCAGCGCCTTTTCGCGCTGTGGTTGTAAGCAGTAAACCAATATCGTCGTCAATAAGTTTTTCTGTTTTTTCTCTGCTGAGAGATTGCCAGTCATCTATAGCCTGACGGTCGAACCAGGCTTGATTGTAATTTACCACTATATCGCTTATTTCATTGAGAGTATCGCTTTCACCGCTATCCTCAAGAATCTTATAGGCGTGAGAATAAAAGAGATCACCAAAAAGAATATATTTTGAATTATCTTGGCTATTTCCCTCTTTTACTAAGCCATGGCATTCTCTTGATAACCATAGGAACTCTAAAGCAGCTGCTAATTTTTTTTGTTTTTCTGTTTTTTCTTTTAGGGGTAAAAGATAAATTAGTGGTAGAATATCCCGTTCAGTTAGAGAATCCTTAGAGAAAATTGGCGATGTTTCTGGTTCAAGTTTTAGACAAATATTTTTTATTTCTTGTGAAAGTAATTTTAAATTTTCCATATATCTATTTTACCATAAAACTATCTAAAAATAAATAAGCCTTCTCACTTCATTAATGAAAAGGCTTATTATTTTTTAGTACTATGGGGTAAAATAAATATCACTCCTTTTAGTAATTCACCGCCGTAGTAAGATCTGGAATATTCATGCCGCGTTTTATTTCCATTGCTTTGACGTCCTGAGCCTCAAACATGGCTTCCAAGTATTTGCAAGCATCCCAGGGATTAACCCGTTCTCCGCAGGTAAACACGTCTATCGCTGCATATCCCAATTCCGGCCAGGTATGTATGGCCAAATGAGATTCAGAAATTACTACAACACCGCTGACACCTTGTGGGCTAAATTTGTGGAAAACAAATTCACGAATTTCCGCTCCAGCTTCCAGGGCAGCTTTGCACATGATCTTTTCTACTTTTTTAGGATCATTCAATAGTTCAAAAGAACAACCATAGAACTCCGCCAGTATATGGCGACTTGCTGCTTCCAATTATCCAATCCCCCTTCCATTGTCATGACCACAAAATACACACAAAAACGCAAGTATTATTTTAGCATAAAATATACATTTGTCAATAGGCAATGTATTGTTTATACGATTTATACTGCGGTATTAGGGGATTTCTATTAGATTCATTATATAGATTATTGGGGCGGCAAGATAGAAAATTCCTCATTGATATCATAAAACTTCAGTGATATTTTCAGAATATTATTTTCGTTATTTTTTGCTTTGGTGGCAATTGATGCCATAATAATTTCCTTGCTCCTGGCGTCAATATAGATAGTATATTGAAAATCATCGTAGTAATCACCGGCTATATGCTGGGTATTTTGAATATTTATTTTGTACTTATGGATTATCTTTCCATGGTCAAAATTCTTGCCTTCATATACTTCTTCGCCGTTAGATTTAAATAAAAAATTAGTTTCCGGTAATATTTCCATCAGCAGAAGGGGATCATTTGTAAGAGAGCTGTTCTCCAATAGTATCCATTGTTTAGCGGCGCTGTTATAGCGATATTGTTCATTGGCGAATTGGTACATTTCTAACTTGGTATTCATAATTTCGCCCCAAATGTGAATATTTTTTGAGGCATCCCTTTCTCCGGCAATCGCTGTTTCCGCCTTATTATAATTATTTAATTGCAATTGCGAATTGAGAGAAAAACGGTAAGTTTCCCGATGTGAGAGGTTGTTTAAGGCTGTTTCTAACAAAGTATTGGTATCTACTTTGGTAGCGCTGTAGTAATTATAAGCCAAAGTGGAAGCGGTAATAAAAAGTATTATAGCAGCAATCAATAAAGAATACCTTATAATTTTTGTTTTTTTCATTATCTCACCTCAATAGAATTTATGAGATACTGCGGCGGATATTCCATTTGACAAAAATATCTGTATTGTATATAATAAATCAATAAATTAAAGTAGTAAAAGCTATGAAGAAGAGAGTAGCCTCAGTAGTTTTTTCAGAGAGAGAATCATTGGCTGGAAGATTCTTATTAACGTCTGTGGTGAATACCGCTTTGGAGCCGCTTTTTTGAATTTAGTAGAAAAAGACGCTGATCCCGTTAAGATTTTTAAGTGGAAATTTTTCCAGAAGAGTGGAACCACGGGTAAGGACTCGTCTCTTAAGAGACAGGTCTTTTTTATTTTATAGGAGGTAAAATATGAGTATTCAGGTAACATTGCCGGACGGTGGTGTAAAGGTTTATGCTGAGCCGCTAAGTATTAGTGACATAGCGGGTGATATTAGCCGTAAATTGGCTAAGAATGCTTTAGGCGGGGTAGTAGATGGTAAGGTTGTAGATTTAAATACCATATTGGACAGAGATGCTGAGGTACGTATACTTACCTGGGATGATGATGAGGGAAAAATGATCTTCCGTCATAGCAGTTCTCATCTTTTAGCAGAGGCGGTACAGAACTTGTATCCCGGTACTAAATTTGGCATTGGTCCTGCTATTAAAGACGGTTTTTATTATGATTTCGACTCACCCCATACCTTTACTGAGGATGATTTCCCCAAAATTGAGGCGGAAATGGCAAGATTAGCCAAGGAGAACAGTGTTTTTGAGAAAAATATAGTTTCTCGTGAAGAGGCTTTAGCATACTTTAGGGACAAAGATGAAAATTATAAGGTTGAACTGAGAAATGATTTGCCTGCTGATGCTGAAATCAGCACTTATAAGCAAGGCGGTTTTTTAGACTTATGCGCTGGTCCTCATCTTCCCTCTACCGAAAAGATAAAGGCCTTTAAAGTTATGTCTATTGCCGGTGCCTATTGGCGTGGCGATGAAAAAAATAAAATGCTGCAGCGTATTTACGCCACCTCATTTCCCAAGAAAGCTCAATTAGAGGAATACCTCAATATGCTGGAAGAGGCGAAAAAAAGAGATCATCGTAAATTGGGACAGGAATTGGGACTTTTTACCATAATGGAAGAAGGCCCTGGTTTCCCCTTTTTCCTGCCTAAAGGTATGATCTTAAGGAATGAGCTGGAAAATTACTGGCGGGAAATCCACCAAAAAGCCGGATATGAGGAAATAAAGACACCCATGATGTTAAATAGAAGTCTATGGGAACAGTCTGGTCATTGGCAGAATTATAAAGATAACATGTATTTTACTAAAATAGATGAGACTGATTTTGCCATTAAACCGATGAACTGTCCTGGTTCCATCTTAGTTTATAAACACTCCCTCCATAGTTATCGTGATCTGCCTATCCGTATGGGAGAGTTGGGCTTAGTTCATCGCCATGAAAAGAGCGGTGCTCTTCACGGACTTATGAGAGTGCGTTGTTTCACTCAGGATGACGCCCATATTTTTATGCTCCCATCTCAAATCAAGGATGAGATAAAAGGTGTTATTTCCCTTATAGACGGTGTTTATAAATTGTTTGGTTTTGATTATCATTTAGAATTATCAACCAAGCCGGAAAAGGCCATGGGCTCTGATGAAATTTGGGAAATGGCCACTAACGCCCTGAAGGAAGCTTTGGAAGAGGAAAGTTTACCCTATCAGATCAATGAAGGCGACGGTGCTTTTTATGGTCCTAAAATAGATTTTCATCTGACGGATTGCCTGGGACGTACCTGGCAATGTGGTACTATCCAATTGGATTTCCTTATGCCGGAAAAATTTGATATACACTATATTGGTGAGGACGGGGAAAAACATCGTCCTGTTATGATCCATCGTGTAGCTTTTGGCAGCATAGAACGCTTCATCGGGATTCTGACTGAGCATTTCGCGGGAGCATTTCCTACTTGGCTTTGTCCTGTCCAGGTGCGTTTGATGTCTATTACCGATAAACAGCTTCCATATATAAAGGAAATATGTGATAAGATGCGGTCCCGGGGCATTAGGGCTGAAGTGGATGCCAGAAATGAAAAAATCGGTTACAAGTTAAGGGAGAGCTTCCAAATGAAAATACCGTATTCCTTAGTAGCCGGTGATAAGGAAGTGGCTGATGGTACTATATCCCTGCGCCGTTTGGGTAAGGGTGATTTAGGCGCCGTTAACGTAGATCAATTGATAGAGGATATAATAGAGGAGATCAAAGAAAGAAAAAATCCTTGACAAATGATTTGTGAAAGTGTATACTATTCAGGTAACAAAGTAGAAACATCCGTTTCTCACCAAAGGATGATGTCCTTTTGGTTAATATTCCTAAATTGTCTATGTCAATTTATGTTTATTAAGCGGATGTTTTTATCCGCTTAATTTTTTGGCTTTATGTCAAAAAGAAGTTATGGAGGTGAAAGCCATTTTTAAAGAATTACGCATCAACGAACAAATTCGCATACCCGAGGTGCGTCTAATTGGTCCCGACGGCGAACAGCTCGATGTTGTTACCATTAAAGAAGCTCAAAGAATAGCGCATGAAAAAGGCTTGGATTTGGTGGAAATAGCACCAAAGGGTAATCCGCCGGTATGCAAAATCATGGATTACGGCAAATATCGCTTTGAACAGAATAAGCGGGAGAAAGACGCCAAAAAGAATCAAAAGGTAATCTCTTTGAAAGAGGTAAAACTGCGTCCCAATATTGAGGATCATGATTTTGAGACCAAAGCTAAAAATGGCGAAAGATTCCTTAAGGAAGGCAATAAAGTAAAAGTTACCATTATGTTCCGTGGTCGTGAAATTACCCATCCCGATCTTGGCAAGGTTTTATGCCAGCGTATGGCGGAACGCTTAGGGGAAGTATCTACAGTGGAGAAACCCGCTAAGGTAGAGGGTAGAAATATGACTATGATATTAGTTCCCAAGCAGAACTGACAAAAGGAGGATATTACAATGCCTAAAATGAAAACCCATCGCGGTTTGGCAAAGAGAGTAAAAGTTACCGGTACCGGTAAAGTAAAAAGATCCAAAGCTTATAAAAGCCATATCCTGAACAAGAAGACAGCGAAAAGAAAAAGAAACCTCAGAAAAAGCGGTTTGGTTTCCGATTCCAATATGCGTCAAGTTAAAAGAATGTTAGGTATTGGTTGATTTTAGAAAGCGAGGAAAGATAAAATGAGTAGAGTAAAACGTGGTGTTCCTAAACACGCTCGTCATAAAAGAGTATTAAAATTAGCAAAAGGATACAGGGCTTCCTATTCTAAATTATACAGAGTAGCGAAACAGCAGACTGTTCGTTCCGGAGCATACGCTTTCGCCCATCGTCGTAAGAAAAAAGGTGATTTCAGAAGATTATGGATCACCCGTATTAATGCCGCCGCCAGAATGAATGACATTTCCTACAGCCGTTTGATGAATGGTCTGAAAAATGCTGGTGTCAGTGTTAACCGAAAAATGTTGGCTGAAGTGGCTGTAGCGGATCCTGCCGCCTTTACTAATTATGTAGAAATCGCCAAAGCTAATTTAAAATAAGGTTTAATTA
>CAWVFN010000104.1:0-2536 GCA_963928475.1 Bacillota bacterium | reverse complement strand
AATGCTCCCGCAAAACCTTATCCAGCCTCCGTATTGATTAAGGCAGCTGAAAAATCCAGGGGGCAGAGACTCCCTTAAAATATACTTCAATATGGTCTAACCGACAAACGATAATTTTATCCACAAGTGCCCGGTAAAAGTTGTCGTCTGTTATGTCACCGGCTAATAAACCCCTAAAGGTATCAGCAATACCCATTATCGCGGTTTCCCTGTGACCTGATTCCTCCCAGGCGGCTATAGCTTTTTCTTTATCTTCTAAATTATGGATTTCTTCCTTATAGCGCTTACAGGCTCGCTGATATTCTGCTTGGGAAATATCATGCGCTAAATAGAGATCCAAAAGTCTGTCTTTTTTCAATTCTATTTGTTCACGGCGCTGGGTCAAAGAGCTTATTTCAAAATCTTTCTCCTTTTCCGCCAGTATGACAGGTCTCACTATTTCCAGCAGTTCCTTGAGAATAGTTTCTTTAAGCTCCTTTAGCCCGCTGAGGCTGATCCTGACCATGGCGATAAAATACTCATCAGGAATTTGCCGGCTGAGAGAGCATCCTGCTTTATTGCCGTTCCCATCTATTTTTGCCAAACCGCGGCGGGTTGCCTCATAACAGCGCCAGGCCACATAGAGCATACCATCCGCACGTCTTTTGCTTCTGGCAACAAAACGTGAATGACAAAGGCCGCATTCTATCTTGCCAGATAAACAATAACGATTGCTGTATTTGCTCTTATCCCCCAGAACGGAACTGCGGCGGTCTAATTCCTCCTGAACAGCCCTGAAAACTTCTCTGCTGACAATGGCTTCATGATGATCCCGTAATATTACTAAATCCTCCTCACCTTGGTTATATTTCTTTTTATGGCTTAAATAATCCGGTGTAATGGTTTTCTTTTGCACCAGATCACCGCAATATTTCTCGTTTCGTAAAATCCGCAAAATAACTGTACCGGACCAATTCTTCATATAAGAAGAAGTCCTTATGCCAGCCCCTTCCAATTCCCGGGCTATAGTATAAGTACCTTTCCCCTCCTGCAAAAACTTATGGAAAATAAGACGCACTATCTCAGCGCCCTCCTCATTAATATAGAGCCTGCCGCCTCTAACATCATAACCCAGCATATCACGGCCAAAAACCACACCTTGCTCCATACGCCGTTTTTGCCCCCATTTCACCCGTTCCGAAGTTTTACGGCTCTCTTCCTGGGCAATAGAGGCCATAATAGTTAAACGCAGTTCTGAATCGGAATCAGCAGTATTAATATTGTCATTCATGAAGATAACATAAACGCCTAAAGATTTCAGTTCCCTGGTGTATTTTAAAGTATCTACGGTGTTACGGGCAAACCTGCTTACTTCCTTAGTGATTATTAAGTCAATAGCACCAGCCTTTGCCGCTGCTATCATATTATTGAATTCCTGTCTCTTCCTTGTACTTGTACCAGATATACCTTCATCGGCATAAATCTTGACTAAATCCCAGTCAGGACGGGAAAGTATATATTCATTAAAGTATTGCCGCTGATTGGCAAAGGAATTGATTTGGTCATCCTTGTCACTGGAAACACGGCAATAAGCCGCTACTCTCAATATAGAATCAGCCCCTTTCCCTTTCTATTCTATCTTTTTCCGCTGCCGCACAAAAATAAGTTCTAAAATTATCCTCAAACACTTATTAATTAACTGCCGCTTCATTGTCCTATAAAGTAAGAATCAATCCTCCGCTTTATAATTCCCCATTTCTTAGAGCCCTGTTTTTACATTCAGCATCCTAATATTTTCTGCTTTTAGTAAAGGGGAAAAATATTGGGACTTACCTTAAATCACAGTATGATGAAAACAAAGTCAATTAATAAAATATACGAAGTAAAAACAAGTAAAATGAGCCCGGAAACAAATAAATAAAAAAAACCGTGCCGCCCACTGGGCAACACGGTAAAAGAAATATCAAGACTTTTTTATCCCCATTAAATTAAATCACTATTTAACAATATCACTTCTGTCCACATAGGTAGTATGGAGCAATTCGTGAGCTTTATGACTATTAGGAGCTTCAAAGTACTCTTCATATAATTTTGCTACATAAGGATTCTTATGGGACTTGCGTATTGGCAGATTAATGTCAGTTTCATAAACAGCCTCAATACGATGATTCATCTTAGACCAGTTTTTCAGCGGATTGCCGCCGCCGCCAATACAGCCGCCAGGACAAGCCATAATTTCAATAAAGTGATAATCAGCTTCGCCAGCCTTGACTTTATCCATTAACTTACGGGCATTGCCAAGACCATGAGCTACTGCAACTTTTACTGTCATATCGCCGATTTGTACAGCGCCTTCCTTAACGCCTTCAAAACCGCGGACTGAGATAAACTCAATACTGGGCAAATCTTCCTTGGTAACAACTTCATATACAGTACGTAAAGCAGCTTCCATAACACCGCCAGTAGCACCGAAAATTTCACCAGCCCCGGAACCAAGACCAAAGGGAGAATCAAACTCTGTTTCCGGTAAGTTAGCAAAATCTATACCGGCGTATTT
>CAWVFN010000103.1:0-11257 GCA_963928475.1 Bacillota bacterium | reverse complement strand
TATATTGGTAATGACGGGGATTTTTATCTTTTACCTTTATACGTTTAGGCGGCGCGTCACCGCTGCCGCAGCAGCCGCTGGTCAAGCGTTTTCTATATTCCTTTATGGTAAAGACGGCTATGGCGACTAAAATGATGATAATTATAATAGTAGCAGAGTTCATTACTTTTCTGTCCTTTCCTGGTTAGAAGTGGCTAACCTAAAGATAGTTTACTAAAAGATTTTTGCGTTGTCAATAATTTTAGAAAAGAAAAACGAGCCTTATAAGACTCGTTTTAAAAATCTATATGGTTTAGACAACTCTTATCATAGGTAAATCATTGTTTACGCCTTTGGAGATAAGTATTTGGTGCAGATCTATGATACCGTTATTAAAAGTGGCGGCGCAGGAGGCTAAATATAGTTCCCACATGCGTGTGAATTCTATGCCTTTTTCTTTTTCTATTTCGTCCCAGTGTTTGAGAAAGTTTTGCCGCCAGCAAAGCAGTGTTTTATTATAGTGCCGCCGCAGACTTTCCACGTCTAAGGTATAGAAGTTGTAATCTGGCAGTATATTAATTATTTCTCTTAGACTGGGAATGACTCCGCCTGGGAAAATATATTTTTTAATAAAGGCGTCGCCGGGATGTTCTTTTAAGGCGCTGATATAATGGAGCAGGAAGAGTCCTTTATCTTTTAATACCGCGTCGGTATTGGCCATAAATTCTTCATAATTACCTCTGCCTACATGTTCTATCATGCCAACGCTCACTATTCTGTCGAATTTTAAGCCTGATTTAGACAGATCACGGTAGTCCATAAGTTTTACGGTCAATTGATCTTCCATACCCTCATCTTTTATAGTTTGAGCAAATTTCTGACATTGTTCCTCACTTAAAGTTATGCCAGTTCCTTTAACGCCATATTTTTTAGCGGCCCGCAGCAGCAGGAATCCCCAGCCGCAGCCGATATCCAACAATGTCATACCCTCTTGCAGGTGCAGTTTTTCTAAGATATGATCTACTTTGTTGATTTGAGCCTGATAAAGGCTATCACCTTCATTTTTAAAATAGGCGCAGGAGTAGCTCATTGTTTCATCCAGCCATAGTTTATAGAAATCATTGCCTATATCATAATGGGACTGAACTTCTGTTTTTTGATTTTTCTTGGAACGGGAAGTAAAAATCAGTTTTTTTAGTTTTTTATGATCTCGTTTAAACTGCTTCATATTACCTAAGAAGAGGTTTAAGACTTCATACAAATCACGGTCTACCTCAATGTCGCCGCGCATATAGGCTTCGCTGAGAGCCAGGGAAGTGCTGGTCAGCAGTTCCTGTTTATCTATACTTTTATTCATTTTAATGGTAAACTCAGGTTCACCTTCACCTATTACCTGTCTTGTGCCGTCACTTTCTATGGCAAAGGTAATGTGAATGAAGGATTTCAAGTAGTCGGCAAAAAAGGGATTCATATTCTACTCCTTTCTTAATAAAGTAGTTTCTTAAAAATAAAAAATAATATTTATAAACAGATATTATAAAATTATATAATATATCAATATAACATAGTTTTATGAAAAATAAAATTGACAAATGGGACTATTTGTCAATATTTTTTTAAAATAATTAGTATTTTTGTCAAATTTTATTTATATATTGTTTATTGTTATTAAAGATGTTATATTAATTAGATAAATCTTTATTTTCATATATTCTTATTTAAGAAAGTAATATGATATCTCAAGCTCTAAGGTCTTTCGCGGTTTTGCCGGGAAAGCCTTTTTAACTGGTAAAAGAAATTTATATTGGAGAGGAAAACATGAGCGAGCAAAAATTATGGGTGCGAAATTATACTATTTTAACATGCACTAATCTTCTTTTCTTTTTAAGTTTTCAGATGGTAGTACCGGTTTTGCCTTTATATATCTCTGAGATAGGCGGCAGTGATATAATTGTCGGTATAATAGTTGGCGCGGGAACCATCGGCGGATTGTTGGCCAGGCCGGTAGCCGGCAAAATCGCTGACCGCTACGCCAGACTGCCGGTATATTATTGTGGTCTTATTCTCTGTACAGTAATGATTTTTACGTATTCTTTCTGCCAAGTATTGCTTTTGCTTTTTATTTTACGTTTATCTCATGGGTTTAGTATGGGTTTGACTACAACTTCTTCTAACACCTTAGTAGCGGATATTTTGCCTCACGAGAGATTTACAGAAGGCATGGGATATTTTGGCATGGGTTCTGTTTTAGCCATGGCTTTTTCCCCGGTAGTAGCTCTATTCCTGGCAGAAAACTTTGGTTTCACTTGGGCTTTTCATGTTTCTTTCGCTATAATAATAGCCACAGTTATCCTCTCTTTTTTTATAAAACGTAGTGATATTCCTTCCCTGGCAAAGGCTGGTACTAAAAATACGTCTAAAAAGGGAAGCATTTATGAGATCAAAGCTTTGCCAGCAACGATTCTTTTAGCGGTTCAATCCTGCGGGTATTGCGCTATCGCGACCTATATTGCCCTTTATGGCGCGGAAGAGGGAATAAGCGGCATTGGCCTTTTCTTTACAGTCTATTCTCTCTTTGTTGTTTTTTGCCGTCTTTTTACCGGCAAATTAGCTGATCGTCATGGTTTTAGTATAGTCATTATTCCGTCACTGATTCTTTCAGCGATAGGTTATGTTTTTTTGGGTATTGGTCATTCTCTAATAGTACTTTTATTAGGTGCCGCATTGATAGGTATGGGCTTTGGTTCCGCTTTTCCGACTTTTCAGGCAATGGCTTTACGGGATACTCCCCAAAATAGGCATGGCGCTGCTACAGCCACTATAATGAGCGGTTTTGATTTGGGCTTTGGCATAGGTGCTATAATTTGGGGTTTTGTGGCTGAGGCTTTTGGTTATTCATCCCTTTATTTTATTAATACAGTTTTATTGCTTTTTTCCTTATTGATTTATTTATATTTATTGCGCAAGAAATCTTAAAGGGTATTTTATTCTTGCGAGATTTTTGTTATTATGTAGGTATTAAAATAAAACTTTAGCCGGGAGGTTGGAATGGATAAATCAGCAGAGCCAAACAAATTCCAGAATCGCTGTTGTATTTGTCATAAAATAATAGATGAAGCTGAAACGAAGTATTCTCTGGCTGAGAAAAAGTACCTATGCGCTGATTGTTATAAATCCTGTGGTTTTTCAATGCTTACTGCGACAAATTGTCTTAGGGTAGAGGATGTTCGATACATTAAGTCTTTGCGGGAAAAATATCCAGAAGGGAACCTGCCTTTGCAGAAAAATTTTTGGGATATCCCTGATGACAAAATAGCGGAAGATGTCTCAGCCCCGACGGCTAAGGAAAGAACAGCAGAGACAGAAGTAATGAGCGCAGTAGGGGAAAATACAGAATCGACTTTTTCCCCTGCTGACAATAATAACAGTACAGTGCCGGAGAAAAGCAGTATAGTTAGTTCCCAGTCTGAGACAGAAATTCCATCTGTGGTCCAGGCAGAGCCGGGAGAAGATGACTGGCAGGAGATACCGGCTGCGCGAGAAACTGTTGTTGGTGTGTCCACTGCCGCGCCGTCGGAAAAATCTTTCTTAGATGGAGATAAGGCACAATCTTCACCAGCAGAGTGTTCAGCGGTGGAAAATACCGCCGCAGCTGTAGATGATGCTAATTCAGCTCAGGAAGAAAATATTGTATTTACGCCTCTTGCCTCAGAAAATCAGGTAACTGACGAGGCCTATTCTGCTGATACTCCTTTGGCGGCAAAGAGTGAAGACGTAAGATCGCAGCTGAAAGAAACAGATAAAGAAGTAAAAGAAGGCTCTCCTGCTCAACGCGGCTCTGCTGGTATGATCTCAGCTCGTAAGTTTAAAGACAACAGTGATAAGGTCTACGGCGATTATGAGGAGGAATCTTCCGAAAATAGCAAAAGTAACGCCCTAAAAATAGCGGTGATTATCGCTGTTACTATAGTGACTTTTATAGTTGTTGGCAGCTTTTTACCTGTAGGCGCCTTTTTCCCTGGCGATAATGATTCTTCATTTACTATAGTTCAAGGTGAAAGGGGGGAATATGGTCAGGAACCCCAGGCGCCTAAGGATGGCTATATCTATAATGTTCCCTCTGGAGAGTATACTGTAACCATGTCAGAGGAATCCAGTGCCTCCAGAGGTGTGGTTACTGTAGAGGGTAATGTGGTTCTGCCCTCTTCCGATGGGGAGGGGTACTATGAGAATCATGTCACTGTGGAGCTGCAGCCAGGAGAGAATACGGTAATTACCGTAGGTGAGGATGAGCATATATATACCTCTATCAATTCAATTATGGAATTTGAGGCGGAGGATTAAATAGCAGTTAAATGGAAACAGCCCCTCAGGGGCTTTTTCCTTATGAAGGAAGGATTAAGTTTACATGAAGATAAAGGGTTTCATTTTTGACCTGGACGGAACATTGCTGGATACTCTTACTGATTTAACGGCCGCCGTTAACGCGGCTTTAGTTGAGTATGGTTATCCTATTCACACAGAGGAAGAGATATGTTCATATTTAGGTAATGGCATTGCTAAACTTATTCAGCGGGCGGCGCCGCCGGATACAGCAGAAGAACAGCTGAAAAAGATATTATTAGCTTTTAGTTTTTATTATCATGATAATTGTATAAATACGACTCAACCTTATCCTGGTATCCTTGAAGCTTTGCGGTATTTACATGAGCACGGCTATAAAATAGGGGTTCTTTCCAATAAATCAGACCTTGAAACCTGTATGCTTATAAACCATTTTTTCACCGGTCAAGTAGATTATATACAGGGCAAGCGTGATGATTTTCCCGCTAAACCTGACCCTAAGAGTTTATACTATGTTTTAGAGAAACTGGCATTGTCACCGAAAAACAGTGTTTATGTCGGTGATTCTGATGTGGATGTGAAAACAGCTAAAAACGGAGGCTTGCCTTCTATCGGTGTTTCCTGGGGTTTCCGGGGCCGGAGCTTTTTGACAAAGGCCGGAGCTGATATTATTATTGATGATGCCAGAGAATTAATAGCCATAGGCGCTAAAGGAGAGATCATATATTGATATATGGTTTTTATAATTAAACAGAGGGAAGATTTATAGTTGATACTTTTCCTTGATCAGTTTTTTAGGCAAGTTAAAATAAGAGGTTGTGAAATGGGTCATAATGATCAGATTTTAACTGACGGTAAGGCAATTTTAGCGAAAAAATATAAAAAATCCCTGGAGTATATTGCACGGACAGGCCTGGCTTCCAGAGAAGTGTTACAACGTGAGATACCTCTTCTTTATCAGGAGGCTGAATATTTTATAGACACTTTTGTCTCTGACGGCTATATATCATCAGGCAAAAGCGGAGAGCCTCGCGAAGTATACATTAGCTATGAAGATTATTTAAAACTATATCCTCAGGAGAAAAGAGCGAAAAATAAAAAACCAAATCCTTGAGGATTCGGTGGATAATGTGCTTTTTATTTTATTATCCTAACATGCGCTTGGCGAGATTGGCGATTGAGTATAGCGGAGTGCCATTAATGGGCTGCAGTATCATTTTTCTGGCTCTGAATGTGGCTATTGATTTAAAACCGATAGTCGCTAAGCCTTGCTGTACTTTGCCGAAATCCTTAGCCAGATCAGCTGAGATGTGAGCGTCAGAACCCATGGTAATAAGCCTGCCTCCTGCTTTGTAATAACCTGTGATTATTTCCCAATCCGGGATAGGTGCTTTTAGACCGTAACGGTAACCAGAGGTATTGACTTCTAATGCTTTACCGCCAGCTATTAACAGAGAAAAAATTTCATTAAAATATTCTTTGTATTCGCTATAGGACAGATTTTTGCTTTTTAAATACCTTGCTAAAAAGGTAAGATGCGCTAACGAGTCATAATTATTAAATTCTGTAACAGCTCGCAAAATAGTTTCTAAATAACGGGTCACAGCGGTTTTTTCCGTAACACTATTTTGGTATTCAGGACAATAACAGTGCCTGTTATCAACGGCGTGAATAGACATTAACGCGAAATCAAAGGGAGTTTCTTTAAGAATTTTGCTCATTTTCCCGGTGACATGAGGCTGATAACCATTCTCAATACCTAATAACAGCGTTATTCTGTGAGCGTATTTAGCTTTTAAACGGCTAAATATTTTGTAATAATCCCTGTAATCCTCAATAGTTTTAAAATCACCGCCGGGAGAATCGAAATCCACATGATCGGTAAAAGCCATTTCTGTTAAACCAAGGGAGATGCCTTTTTCTACCATATCTTCCATTGAGTCTTTAGCATCAGGGGAAAAAGTGGTATGGACATGATAGTCTGAAAATACCAAGAATATAACCTCCTTTCTGTTCTATAGCCATTGTATCATTTTAAAGAGGAAAAACAAGGCTTCTGCTAAGGTTTAACCTATATTTTACACTATCTTAACATAGGCAAATAGCAAATATGAGGGTCACTGTAACCCTCATATTTTTTCGCCTTTCATTTCCCACCGTAGTTTTTCAATGGCTTTTTTCTCAATACGTGATACATAGGAGCGGCTGATCGCAAGTTTCTCTGCTACAGCTCTTTGGGTCATTTTTTCTTCTTTACCCAGGCCATATCTTAAAATAAGAACCTGTCGTTCCCTGCAGTCAAGGCATTTAAGTTTTTTGGCCAGTTCAGCTTTCGCGTATTTGAGTTCAAGATCATCATCCATTGTGTTGCCTTCAGCGTGAAGTATATCGATCAGTAAAACTTCGTTGCCTTCTTTATCATGGCCTAAGGCCTCGTAGAGAGATACATCTCGGCGTGTATTTTTCCCAGAGCGAATCACCATTAGTATTTCATTTTCAATACAGCGGGCGGCATAAGTTCCCAACCGTACTTTTCGGTCAGCGGAGAAGGAGTCTATGGCTTTGATGAGTCCGATAGTGCCTATGGATATGAGATCATCCTTATCCAGGTTGGTGTTTTCATATTTTTTGCAGACATGGGCTACTAACCGCAGATTATGTTCTATCAGTAAATTTCTTGCTTCCCTGTCTCCCTTCTGCCATTTTAAAGCCGCTTCTTTTTCTTCGGCGGCGGAGAGGGGTTTAGGAAATATGCGGTTGCCTACATAACCGCAAAATTCCCCGGCTAATAAACAAATAATATCTATTTTTCTGCGGCGGCGAAATAGAATGATCAAGCTTTTACCTCCATTATTTTCCCTTTTACGACAATTATATGCGGGATTGGGTAAAAACTGTCATTATTTTAGTATAGATTGTAGGAGAATCTTTGCGGCTTTATGTTTGAGCCAAATAGATAGAGGCTATAAAATGGATGTTAGAAATCCTGTTATTTTCCGAGTGTGTCATGTAAATTAAAAGCGGGGAATTTAATTCCCCGCTTTTAATAAAGTTTTATAAAATACTGTTAATAAATTCAGTGATCCTCGGATCTGTTTTATGATGGAAGAATTCTTCCGGTGTACCGCTGTCCAAGATAACTTTATCCATCATAAAAAGGATTCTGTCCGCTGCCTCTCTGGCAAAGCCCATTTCGTGAGTTACTACAATCATGGTCATTTTTTCCGCTGCCAGTTCCTGCATTACCCCTAAGACCTCCCCGGTTAACTGGGGATCCAGGGACGATGTGGGTTCGTCAAATAGAAGCATATCTGGGTTCATCATCAATGCCCTGGCGATAGCTACTCTTTGTTTTTGACCGCCGGAAAGCTGGCCAGGATGGACAGTGGCCTTATCTGAGAGTCCAACTTTTTTTAAGGTTGCTACAGCCCGTTCCCTGGCTTGTTCTTTAGGTTCTTTTTTAACGTAGATAGGGGCGCAGCAAAGATTATCCATAACAGTAAGATGGGGAAAGAGATTAAAACTTTGAAAAACCATTCCCATTTTTGAGCATACTTGTTTGGCCTGGCGTTCCGGCACATAAACGCCATTTTTCATCAATGGTTCACCCTCGATGATAATATCACCGTCGTCCGCTTTTTCCAGGTTGATCAGGCATCTCAGCATCGTACTTTTACCGCCGCCTGAAGGTCCGATTACCGCTATGGTTTCTCCCCGTTCCATGGTAAAGTTTATACCGTCCAGTACTTCTACGTCTTTAAAGGATTTTTTTAAGTTTTTAACTTCTAATATACTCATGGTTTCACCTTAATAGTCAAATTTCTTTTCCAAGCGCTGGAATACTTTGGTAATAATGAAGGTCATGGCGAGATAAAATACCGCCGCTACCACATAAGCCATAGGATCAACATTGCGGCTTACATAGGTTTTAGCGAAGAAGAGTACCTCTGTTACGGCTATGGCGGTTATCAAGGCAGTATCCTTAACCAGGGTAATGCTTTCGTTACAGAGTGGCGGCAGACTGACCCTTAGCATCTGAGGCACCACAATTTTAATGGTGGTTTGCCATTTAGAAAAGCCTAAGACTTTGGCTGCTTCATGTTGTCCTTTATCGACAGACAAAACACCGCCCCGGAAAATTTCGCAGAAATAGGCCGCGTAGTTTAAGGTAAAGGCGACACAGGCAGCCTGAAAGTTATTCATTGTCAGGTAGGGTCCGATAACTGGTACGAAGGGCAGGCCAAAATAGAAAAAGAAGAGCTGAAGCAATAGGGGAGTTCCCCGCATAACCCATACATAAAAGCCGATTAGTTTATTTAAAATCTTAAAACGGCTGATTTTTCCGAAAGTAAAAAGCATTCCCAGGGGAATGGCAGTAATTATTGTCCAGGCAAAAAGTCCCAGGGTATACTTTAACCCCGGCAGCATGGACACGAATATATTGGTAAAGTAAGATAAACTCATAATGACTCCGATAGTCCCGCGAAAATTTATTGCTGAGATAAACACTAAATAGTTAGCGAATACAGGTTAATATATGATATATGGATTACAGAAGAAAAGAGCCGAAGCCAATGGCGCCTCGGCTCTTTTATCTTTTCTCAATTATTCAAAGACAGATGTGCCGTTGGTGAGAATGTACTCGCCTACAACTTTATCTACTACAAAGCAGTCGATACGTCCAGATTGCAGATCGAGGTAAGCATTGAGGTTATTGTCAAATTCTTTAACTTCCGCTACGGATTCTGCTACTTCAGTATTAGCGTCTAAAGCTTCTTTAGCGGAGGATTCTTTTTGAAGCCCTACGATTTTACCGGCCATGTCAGCTAAAGTGTTAATACCGCTGTCAGCGGCAACGATCACTATTTGGGCGTTAGCCAGGTAGGGTTTGGCGATGAACATGTTTTCCACACGTTCATCGGTGATGCTCATGCCGTTCCAGATACAGTCAATATTGCCGCTGGAGAGTTCCATTTCTTTGGCGTCCCATTCGATGGGTTTGAGTTCTAATTCAACACCCATTCTGGTGGCAACTTCTCTGGCTAAGTCAACATCAAAACCAACTATTTCATTGTTTTCATCCATATAGCCCATAGGAGGGAAGCTGGCGTCTAAGCCGACAATGAGTGTTCCTCTTTCCAGTAAATCAGTTAATGAGGTATCATCTTCGGCGATGGTAGTATCTTCGAGATATTCAGCGTCTTTAATGAGGGCGTCTTCACCGAACCATTTTTCTGAGATTTCAGCGGCGGTGCCGTCGGCGATCATTTCATCGAGATGCTTTTGTACTTCCATACCTAAAGCTACATCTTCATTTCTGAAGCCAATACCATATTCTTCGGCTCCCAGATTTTCCTCTAATTCCACATATTCCGCTGTTGCTTCAGTTGTTTCTTCCGCCGCAGGTTCTTCAGTGGTAGCTTCTTCGTTGCTGCCGCAGGCGGCAAAAGCTACTAAAGCCAGGCAAAGAACTAAGAGAAGCAGAAGGGTTTTGTTTCTCAATTTCATTGTTGTCTCTTCCTCCTTAAGTATTTTCATAAAATCAATCACATTATATCCCTTTTGCCTTAAAAAAGGAAGTACCAAAATACAAAAAATACAAAAAAATTATTACTTTATTACATAAATATTAAAATTAGAGCTGAACAGTATAAGTGTTATGCATTATTTTCTTTTTATGCATTATTTTTTGTATAAAAATATTCTGTAAAGCAGTTGAGGAGGTATAAAAAAATCTCATTATTTTTTCCTGTTTTGATGTGAAGAAACAAGTGCTTTTCCTTGCTGACATTACTGCTGGTAAAGCTATTTTTATCTGTGTTTAGCTGGTACTTTATTGTCGCTTGCCTACTCTTGTCTTTCTTGACTTAGCTGGGGAAAAGTGATAAAATTTAATACATATTTACAAGTAATCTCAGTAATTTACGAGAAATTAACTTCGGAGGTGCAACTTAAAATGCCGCAAGTAATAATAGTAATGGGCAGTGATTCCGATTTGCCTCAGATGGCTGCCGCTGCCAAGGTTTTGACGGAGCTTCAAGTATCTTTTGATATACATGTTTCTTCCGCTCACCGTACACCGGACAAGACCCACGCTATAGTAGCGGAAGGGGAAAAGAATGGTGTCAAGGTATTTATAGCTGCGGCGGGAGGAGCTGCACATTTAGCGGGGGTTGTGGCCTCTGCCACATCACTGCCGGTAATCGGTGTACCTATAGCTACTAATGTTATGGGCGGTATAGACTCACTTCTCTCTACCGTACAGATGCCGCCTGGTATTCCCGTAGCTACAGTGGCGATAGGCGGTGCTAAAAACGCCGGTATTTTAGCGGCTCAGATACTGTCCATCAATGATGACGCTTTAGCCGGGCGGTTAAAGGATTTTCGTAAAAACATGGGTATTGCTGTAGAGACAAAAGACGAGAAACTGCAGTCTATGACTGTTGATGAATATTTGCAGCAAATGAAAAAATAAGGAGAAAACAATGATAGAACGTTATAGTTTACCGGAAATGTCCGCTATTTGGGCTAATGAGAACAGATTCGCTCAGATGATGGAGGTTGAGATTTGTGCTTCTGAGGCCATGGCGGAGTTGGGGCATATTCCCAAAGACGCGGCGAAAAATATCCGCGCTAAAGCCGCTTTTGATACTAAACGTATTTTAGAAATTGAAGAAGTTGTTAAACATGATGTTATCGCTTTTTTAACCTGTATCGGTGAGAATGTAGGAGAAGATTCCAAGTACATACACAAGGGTATGACCTCTTCTGACGTTTTAGATACCGCTTTGGCCTTACAGATGCGTGACAGTATTGATATTTTATTGGCCAAAGTGGAAAAACTCCGTGATATAGTGGCTGATCTGGCTAAAAAACATAAGTATACTTTGATGACAGGGCGTACTCATGGGATTCATGCTGAACCTATAACCTT
>CAWVFN010000102.1:0-8934 GCA_963928475.1 Bacillota bacterium | reverse complement strand
ATTAGTTAAAACAGCCACCTTGACATCTTTAATAACATTGGTAGCGTCAATCTCACCGCCCATACCAACTTCCATGATACTGGTCTTTACACCTTTTTCCGCAAAGTAACAAAAGGCCATTACCGTATTGACCTCAAACTCAGTGGGCTGTTCAAAACCGTCCTCTATCATGGCCTCAATATGAGGTTTGATTTCATTTAAAATACGAGCCACATCAGCATGGCTGATCATTTCCCCGCCAATGCGGAAACGTTCCCTGTAGGAATGGAGATGGGGTGAAGTAAACATACCAGGCTTTTCCCCGGCGGCAGTCAGCATAGCGTTCAACATAGAAACAACGCTTCCCTTGCCGTTGGTACCGCCAACATGAATATATTTCATTGTATCTTGGGGATTGCCTAATCTGCGCAGTAATTCCAGAACACGTTCTAATCCGAAATTAAAACCAAACTTCGTCAATTCCCGCATATAGTTTAAAGATTCAGTATAATTTAACATGATTATTCAACCTCGGATAAAGTAGCTAAGGTCTCACGCAACCCAGCCAATTTTTTGGTGTAGTCCTCTAATTTTCCCTGTTCGCCAGCTACAACTTCAGCAGGAGCTTTAGCTAAAAAGCCAGAATTATTCAGTTTCCCTTCTAAACGCTTGATCTCCTTTTCCACTTTGGCCATATCTTTATTAAGACGTGCCTTTTCTTTCTCTGTATCAATCAAACCGGCCAAAGGCATATATACCCGTACATTACCTAAAATTCCCGCGGCAGCGCCTTTAGGAGCCTCAGCTTCTAAATCAGTGAAGTCTACCTGATCTATAGCGGCTAACCTGTCAAGGTACTGCCGAGCCGAGTCTATAACCCCCCGCTCCCGACCGCTGGCCGCTATTATCAGCTTTGCTTTCTGACCCAGGGGAATCTTCATTTCCGCCCGTAAATTACGGACGGTCTTAATCATGGCAATGAGCATATCCATGTCAGCGGCAGCTTCCTTATCCTCAAAATCATCACAATAAGCGGGATAAGATGCCAACATGATGGTCTCGCCTTTATGGGGCAATTTCTGCCATATTTCTTCGGTGATAAAAGGCATAAAAGGATGCAGCAGCTCTAAACCGCGGCTTAAGACATAAACTAAAACACGCTGGGTTCTCAAGCGCTCATCAGCCGAGCCTTTGTAAAGTCTATTTTTAGCCAGCTCAATGTACCAATCACAAAAGTCATCCCAGAAAAACTCATAAATACCCCTTGAGGCCTCACCCATTTCATACTTATCCAGATTGCCTCTGGTCCCGGCTATAACCTGGTTAAGTTTTGCTAATATCCACCTGTCATCAATGGTAAGATCTTCTTTTTGCCAAGCACCATCCTCATAGCCTTCAAGATTCATCAAAACAAAACGACTGGCATTCCAAATCTTATTAGCAAAATTGCGGCTGCTTTCCAGACGTTCTTCCCTGAAGCGCATATTATTACCGGGAGTATTGCCGGTAACCAGCATAAATCTAAGGCTGTCAGCTCCATATTTATCGACAATTTCCAGGGGATCAACACCATTGCCTAAAGACTTGCTCATTTTTCTGCCGTCTTTGTCTAAAACTAAACCGTGAATGAGGACTTCCTTAAAGGGAGGCTGATCCGTTAAGGCTAATGAACTGAAAATCATACGGGCAACCCAGAAAAAGATAATATCCCAACCTGTGACTAACACCGAAGTAGGGAAATATTTGGCCAAATCAGCTGTTTTATCAGGCCAGCCCAAAGTGGAAAAAGGCCATAAAGCCGAGGAAAACCAAGTATCTAACACATCTTCATCTTGTTTGATATTTTTACTGTGGCATTGAGGACATTCCACAGGATCCTCCCTCAGGCAAATCTCAGCACCACAATCCTGACAATACCACACCGGAATACGGTGTCCCCACCAAAGCTGCCGGGAAATACACCAATCCCGTATATTTTCCATCCAACCTAAATAGACTTTATCAAAACGAGGCGGCACAAAAGAAGTGTCACCTTTTTTAACCGCCTCAATAGCGGGCTTTGCTAAGGGCTCCATCTTCAAAAACCATTGACGGGAAATAAGAGGCTCAATCGTAGTATTACAACGGTAACATTTGCCTACAGCGTGAATATGAACTTCTTCCCTGCCGCCTAAACCCAAAGCCTCTAAATCCGCTAACAAGGCTTTACGGCATTGATATCTGTCCATACCAGCGTACTTGCCGGCAGCAGCAGTCATCCTGGCATCAAGGTCTATAACCTCGATCTGGGGTAAATTATGACGCAGCCCAACCTCAAAGTCATTGGGATCATGGAAAGGCGTTATCTTCACCACACCAGTGCCAAAGGCTTTATCTACATACTCATCAGCTATAACTGGGATTTCACGCTCTATAATAGGAATAATCGCCGTCTTGCCAATATAAGACTGATATCTTTCATCAGTAGGGTCTACCGCCAGGGCAGCATCGCCCAACATGGTTTCAGGACGGGTGGTGGCCACTGTAAGATAGACGCCTTCCTCACCTTTAATCTGATATTTGATTTCCCAAAGGCGTCCTTCCTCTTCCTTATGTTCCACTTCAATATCGGAAATGGTAGTATGACAATGCGGACACCAATTTACGATATATTTATCTCTGTAAATAAGCTTCTTTTCATAGTAAGTAACAAAGGCCTCCCGTACCGCCCGGGAAAGACCTTCGTCAAGTGTAAATCTTTCTCTTTCCCAGTCACAGGAAACACCTAAACCCTTTAATTGCTGTACAATACGGCTATGATACTTATCTTTCCACTCAAAAGTCTTTGCCACAAAGGCATCCCTGCCCAGATCCTCTTTGGTAAGACCTTCTCCCCGAAGCTGTTCCTCAACCTTCGCCTGGGTAGCTATACCAGCGTGATCCGTACCAGGAACCCAGAGGGTATTAAAACCGCACATACGTTTATAACGGGTAAGTATATCCTGCATGGTTTCATCTAAGGCGTGTCCCATGTGGAGCTGGCCGGTAACATTAGGCGGCGGAATGACGATACAAAAAGTCTCCCTCTCATCCTCCACATCGGCATGAAAATAATTATTTTTTTCCCAGGTACTATACCATTTTTCCTCTACTTCTTTTGGGTCATAAACGGATTTAAGCTCTCCCGTCATGGCGGAATCCTCCTTTATGCTAACCGGCGCTGCTACACCGTTATTTTCTCATAATAAAGCCATAAGCCAATATTAAGGCATTATATTAGATTATAACATATTACAAATCGACAATAAAGGGCTTTTTAACAAAATCCAACAATAACATAGCATTTTAAAAAAATTATAGCTTTATTTTTGACCCCCGTTCTAAAATCTGAGCTAATTTATAGACTTATAATAAAAAGAGGTAAAATTATGAGAGTTCTCAAGGTATTTCTCGGGGTCATTGCCGGATTTATCGCCATAACAGCCTTATTCGCCGCAACTAATGCCGCAAGGCTTTTAACCTGGCAAACTATGGAGATCCTATGGCTCTTTTATCCTGGCTTCATTTCCCTTATCTGCGCTTATGTATGCAGCAAGTATTATTTGAAGCCAGGAAGCGGAATCTTTTTTGCCTTCTGCTTTGTCGGCTTTTTAACTCTGGCCTCATATTATTTAAATCTGCCCTGGGGAGATTTTTTCTTTAGACCCGCAGTACTATTAACTGCCGGTTTTCTCGCTATCATAGGAGAGGCGATAAACAGACGTGTCATAAAATAAAAGAGATCCCAAGATTTACCTTGGGATCTCTTTTAATCTTCATGCTTTAGCAACTCTTCAATTTTCCCCAATAAAACATCTTTATTAAGTCCCGTTTCACCGGAAAAAATTACTAATTCATCTTCCTTTAGCTCCATTTCACCCTTAATTACCGCTTTATTCTTAATTTGATTATTTTTGCTAAGCTTATCCGCCTTAGTAGCAATTACCATATATGACAATCCAGAGCTGCGTAAATAAGCCTGCATCTGCAAATCGAGAGCAGTAGGCGGATGACGCAAGTCAACTATCTGCCAAACTACCATGGGACGGCCGGAAGCAAAGTACGTATCTACCATTTTCTTAAAAGCGTTTTGTTCACTATGACTTACTTTAGCGTAACCATAGCCTGGTAAATCCACAAAATACCACTCGTCATTAACGCTATAGAAATTTAAAGTTCTGGTTTTCCCCGGATTAGAACTGGTACGTGCTAAATTTTTCCTATTAATTAACTTGTTTATCAGAGATGATTTACCCACATTGGAACGACCCGCCAGGACTATATCCAAACCTAAATCAGGAGGGTACTGATCCGGCCTGGCTACAGTAGCGGCAACAGCACTGTTTTTTATCTTTAACATCACTTTTCCTCATCTATAAGAGCCGCTGACAAAACATCGTCGATGGTATCACAAAGGCGGAACTCCATTTTCCTGCGGATATTTTCCGGGATTTTTTCTATATCCTTTTCATTTTCTCTGGGTAACAGTATGGTAGTTATACCATTGCTGAAAGCCGCCAGAGCCTTTTCCTTTAAACCGCCTATTGGCAGCACACGTCCTAAAAGGGTTACCTCACCAGTCATGGCCACATCAGAACGGACAGGTCTGCCGCTAAGGCGGGAAGCCAAAGCTGTGGCCATAGTTACACCAGCTGAAGGACCATCTTTGGGAACGGCTCCTTCAGGAACATGAATATGTACATCCACTTTCTCCTCAAAGTGGGGCTTAAGGCCTAAAGACTCACCAACAGAACGAATATAGGTAAAAGCAGCCTGGGCTGACTCTTTCATCACATCTCCCAGTTTACCGGTTAAATGCAGTTTACCACTGCCTGGCAGTATCTGAACCTCTACCTGAAGAAGTTCACCACCTACTTCAGTCCAAGCTAAACCGTTAACTACACCTACCATAGGTTTTTCCAGCGCCTTATCATGACTGTAACGGGGAGCGCCTAAGTATTCATTTAAGTTTTTCTTGGTAATCCTTACCGCCTTCACTTTACCCTGAACAATTTCTTTTGCGCCCTTACGACATAAAGCAGCTATATTCCGATCCAAATTTCTAACCCCGGCTTCCCTTGTGTAGTCGCTTATAATGGACTCTAAGGCATTATCAGAAATACGCAGCTGCTCACTTTGGAGACTATGTTTTCCCAGTTCCTTGGGAATCAAATGTCTCTTGGCTATAGCCATCTTTTCCTCCGCTGTGTAACCGCTGATTTCAATTACTTCCATGCGGTCAAGAAGAGGAGCTGGAATATTATAACGTACGTTAGCCGTAGTTATAAACATAACTTTAGAAAGATCAAAGGGTGCTTCTATGTAATGATCCGTAAATGTGTTATTCTGCTCTGGATCCAATACCTCCAATAAAGCCGAGGAAGGATCACCCTTATAATCATTGCCCAGCTTATCTACTTCATCTAAAAGAAATACTGGATTTCTGCTGCCGGCATTTTTCATATTTTGAATTATACGGCCTGGCATAGCACCTATATAGGTACGACGGTGACCGCGGATCTCAGCCTCGTCATGAACACCGCCTAAGGACATACGCACAAATTTGCGGTTAAGCGCCCGAGCCACAGATCTCGCCAAAGATGTTTTACCAACACCAGGAGGGCCGGTAAGACACAGAATTGGTCCTTTCATGGATTTAGAAAGCTGACAAACAGCTAAATACTCTAATATCCGCTCCTTTACCTCTTCTAAACCATAGTGATCCTCGTTAAGTATCTCTTCGGCTTTAATGATATCTAAATTATCCTTGGTCTCCTTGCGCCAGGGAAGATCTATCAGCCAATCCAAATAATTTCTAATCACTACAGCTTCTGCTACCATTCCCGGCATTTTCGCCAAACGATCAACTTCTTTGAGAGCCTTCTCCGTGGTTTCCTTGGGCATGCGCAGCTTTTTGATTTTATCCCGGTATTCACTGCACTCGGCATCTTTGTCCTCTTCTTCACCTAATTCTTTGTTGATAGCCTTGATTTGCTCCCGGAGATAATACTCACGCTGGTTTTTCTCCATCTGCTTTCTTACTTCCTGGGCTATTTTCTTGTCTATATTCAATATTTCAGTTTCTTTTTCTAAATATACCAGCAAAGTTTTCAGCCTGCTTATTATATCCGTATCTTCTAAAAACATCTGCTTGTCAGAAAGTTTAGGAATAATCTGGGAAGCTATAATATAACCAAGAGCTTCCCAGGATTCAGTGGATATTACCGCCGCCATTATTTCCGGCGGTACTTTATGGGAAAGATTACTGTAATCCTCAAACTCATTAGTCAAACGACGAGCACAAGCCTCAGCCTCCAATTCGTCACTGCAAATATCGTCCTCCATTACACAGGCCTCAGCTTCGATAAAGCTGTCCGTATTGACAAAATCCAGTATTTCCACGCGGGTAACCCCTTCAACTATAATACGCAAAGTACCGCCGGAAGGGCGTATCACCTGTTTAATTGTGGCTATGGTACCTATAGTGTAAACGTCATCTAAGCCAGGATCATCAATATGAATATCTTTCTGCATGGCCAAGATTATTTCCTTGCTTTCATAGGCTAAAGCCTCATTAATAGCTTTTATGCTTTTTTCCCTGCCAACATCCAACTGAATAACCGTATGAGGATAAACTAACACTCCCCTTAACGGCAATACCGGCATATTAAAAATATCTAAATAGTCACTGCCTACATCTTCGTCAGGAATATTGTCCAACAAATCATTTATTTCCTCAATATTATCCACATCCTCCATTGCTTTATAACCTGAGATCCTATCTCTATCTTTGCTCATCGTCCCTTCCTCCCTATCGTCTTTCTCTGTTAAGTTACGATGTTTTTTCGCTCTATATCTTTATTTCATAATATCATATCTTAATCCATTAATAAATTCAAGTTTTTAGCCAAATTTACCTTGATTTTCCACACAAATGTGATATAATTATCATAGTTAGTGATGTTTTTATCACAATATTGTAATACCTTATATTCAAGGGGGAACCGGAAGATGAAAAATAATATTAAAAATCTCCGTTTCTTGGCTAATATGTCGCAAACAGCTTTAGCAAAAAAAATAGGCGTCTCAAGAGAAACAATTTGCCGGGTAGAATCTAATAAATCCAACCCTTCCCTGGAATTAGCCTATAAAATCGCTAAAAGCTTAGGTTCCAGCATCGAGGAAGTATTCACCTTAGAAGAAAAGAAAATCTTGCAGTAATGAGGAGAAATAAATGAAAATTAAAATTACGTCTGACAGCACTTGTGACTTATCGTCTTCACTTATCAAGCAATACGATATCGCTATTTTACCATTATTAGTACAAATCGGAGATAACAGCTATAAGGATAGTATTGATATAAACGCTGATGAAGTTGTAGCCGCCTTTGAGGAAAAAGGCTTATTGGCTAAAACCTCTGCAGTCTCCATAGGCGAATATATGGAATTCTTCAAACACTTTACTGACGACGGATATCATGTCATACATATAAATATTGGCAGCGGCTTTTCTAGTTGTCATCAAAATGCCTGCACCGCCGCAAAGGAACTGGGAAATGTAACTGTAATTGACTCACAAAATCTATCCACAGGCCAAGGTCACATAGTACTCCGTGCCGCTCAGCTAAAAGAGGCCGGTAAATCGCCAGATGAAATATCTGCAAATCTCGCTGACTTAATTCCCAGAGTAGACGCCAGTTTCCTCCTGGATACCTTAACCTATCTCCATAAAGGCGGACGCTGCTCCGCTGTAGCGGCTTTAGGCAGTAATCTTTTGAAAATCAAACCCTGTATAGAAGTAAAAAACGGAAAAATGGTAGTTGGCAAGAAATACCGGGGTGATTTGCGTAAATGCTACAAACAATATGTAAAAGACAGATTAACCCAAGAAGAATCACTTGAAGATAATCTAATTTTTATTACCCGCTCACCCAATAGTGACGATATCCTCGCTGTGGCTAAAGAGGGAGTAGAAGCAAAAAACTACTTTAAAAATATCGAGCTAACACAAGCTGGATGTACAATTACCAGCCACTGCGGTCCTAAAACCTTAGGTATTCTCTATATAAGGAAGTAATATGTCTCTTCTCAAAACCATAAAGGAAAAACGACTTGCACCTGTAATCTTAGCCTGTTTATTTGTAATTATTCTATTATTCATACTTCTAATTATATGGCGCAGCGGTCTATTTAGTATGCTGAAAAACCCTGAAGATTTAGAAATATACATGGAGCAGGCGGGCGGTAAAGGGATGCTATATCTCTTCATTTTTCAAGTGATAGTAGTCCTCTTTGTACCCTTTGCCGGGACGGTACCAGCCATAGCCGGCGGCGTACTTTTCGGCTTTTGGAAAAGTTTCTTAATATGCTCTTTAGGTTTGATAGTAGGCTCCTGTATAAATTTCGCCTTAGCGCGTTATTTTGGCCGTCCTTTTGTGGAATACTTCTGCAAAAAGGAAACTATTGATAAATACTTAAATTCCTTTGATGAACGAAAAAAGACCGTTCTCTTTTTGATGTTTTTCTTCCCCGGCTTTCCTGATACGATTCTTTGTTTTATTGCCGGGTTGACAGATATTGGCTGGGGCTTTTTTGCCGCCGCCGTGGCTCTGGGGCGGCCCTGGGGACTCATTCTCAGCAGTCTTATCGGTACCGGCGCCCTTGCCGTACCAATTTGGGGATACATTATTTTTGGTATTCTCATTATTGGCATCTTAATATTCTCCTACAAATTTGGACCGAAAATAAACCACTATATTCATAGAAAAGTCCTAAAAAAATTTGGCGTAATACATATACATAACAATAAAAAAAACTAAAGCGGAGGCATAGTTCCTCCGCTTTTTACTTGCGTACATCACTACATAACCAACGATATCACCTCGTCAAAGGAGGACACCGGCCTTACCTCTATAGGCATATCTCTATACTGGTCTT
>CAWVFN010000101.1:0-10273 GCA_963928475.1 Bacillota bacterium | reverse complement strand
ACCATCCGATTATCTAAAAACATTATCATATAATCAGCCAGAACCGGGAACTCCAGAACCATTTGGTCAACTTCAGCTTCACAGTTTCCTCTGACACAGAGTATTTCACCTTTTAAAGGATTGAGTAGGGCGATAACACCTTTGGGCGCGTATTCTTTGGGCAAATCATTTCTGGGACCGTGGTAAAGTATGTCCCCCAGTAAGATGAGTTTTTCTGCTTTTTCCTCTTGGTAGCGTTCTATCATTTTTTCCGCGTAATAGAGGGAGCCGTGTATATCAGAAGCAATCATTAATTTCATATATGTTCTCCTTATAATATATATTCTTGTTAATTGATAAATAACTAACAGCGTAAAATATTTTAGCATCAGTACATTATATTTACAAGGAAATTTTATAGCTTTCTCTTGTAGAAATAGATGTTTTAATAGTATAATTAATGGAGCTATAAAGGTAAGAGGTGAAAGTATGAAAAAAATAACTATTATATTGTTCTCATTATTGTGTTGTTTTATTTTAGCCTCCTGCGGTGAGGGAGAAGAAAGCCAGGTTATTGATGGTACTCTTGTAGAAATGGGCAACAGCAATATTGAGATAACCGTAGACGACAGTGTTAACTATATTTTTTCAATAAAAGACGTTGAAATTACCGGGGAGAAATATGGCGCTGCCGGTTATGATGTGAGGGTAGAGTATGAGGGTGATTTGACAGAGTCTAAAACGGTGCAAGAGGTCAAAGTTATTTCTGTAACTATTACTAAACCTGAATATGAAAATAATACCACAGAAAAAGATGTCAATAAGATGGAAGAAGATTTTATAGATAATAATCCTATAGATAATACTGAAGAGTCTTTATCTCCTGAGGCTGGGGATAATAACGGCAACTTGGCCAGCAGTATCAGCGGTACAGTGACGTCAATGACTTACGAGACAATATCAATAGATGCTGAAGGTGTCGCATATATATTTAATATAGAAGGAACTGGCTTTACTGGTAATGATTTTGCTGTGGGAGACCTGGTTACGTTGGAATATACTGGTTCCTTGGTTGAGGGCAGTGAGATAACGGCAATAAATATTACGGTGAATTAAGGGGAGGCAGGTGAAAAATATTGCGTTATAATAAGGATCATTGGCTTAATATCGTCGCTAATTTTCGTAAAGGTGAGCTTTTGCGGGAAGCGGCCTGTACTCATGATCAGTTTCTCCGTGCCCCTGTTTTGATATCGCCCTTGGCAAAAGATGGCTACAAAAAGCTAAAGACGTCAGAGTTGCCCCATTACTCCCAGGGTGCCAGCGAAGTCGCTGACATTTTATGGGATGGCGTAATGATAGATGAGGATACTCATAAAATAGTATTGCTGTCAGCCTTCTGTGAACCTGAGGATATTGTTAAATCAGCTCCTGCCTTAAGTGAAGGTGATAGGAAAGATTTAAAGTCCAAAATCAAAGAGTGGTATGGCACGGAATCTTCAGATTCCTGGTTGGATCAGTATTATGGCATAGGGGAAAAACTTATTGCTTTAAAAGTTTTGAACCAGGGGAGAACTGATTGTTTTGAAGATGGTTGGCGCTGTGAAGTTTTTGTTTTTAATTTTACTGATGAGGAAGGCGTAATGGCGGCCACTGAAAAAACCTGGGAGGACTATTACGAAAGGGCCTGGGATGCCCTTTTCCCCCAGGGCGATGAGATAACTGATCTATTTTTTAACACTGTTTTTTCTTTATAAGTTGTAAATCCCTGAACTTTAACGTTAATCGTTGTGATTCAGGGTTTACTTTTATAAGAATCAGATAACTCAAATAATTTTGATTAAGAATGAAAAATTTTTGTAGATTTGTGTAAATATCTATTGAAATTTAGTGTGAAAATAGTTACAATTATTACGTAATCAGCAAGGGCTTAAATTTAATCTGCTTGTTGATTTTTCTATTTTAATCTAAATTATTCAAAAAGGGAGGACAACATGAAGAAAAAACTTTTATTGGCATTACTGGCTTGCTTGATGGTATTTGCCTTTGCCGCTTGCGGCAGCAGTGATGACGCCGCTGAAGAAGGTACTGACGAAGGCACTGCCGGTATCCCCGCCGAAGACATTAAAGTAGGTTTTATCTATATAGGACCCGCTGATGACCAAGGCTTCAGTAACAGCCATGACGACGCTAGACTTGCATTGGAAGAAACTTTAGGTGTAGAAACTACTTATTTGGAAGAAGTACCCGATAATGCTGACAGCGAAAAAGCCATCCGCGACCTCATCGATATGGGGTGCAATGTAATAGTTGGCTGCAGCTTTGGTTATGGTGATGCCATGGCTAAAGTAGCGGAAGAATATCCTGATATTTATTTCTTCCACGCTACAGGCAATCAAAGCAATGATACCAATTTTGTTAACTTCATGGGCCGTATGTATAAATCCCGTTACCTATCCGGCATAGTCGCGGGTTTACAGACCGAATCTAATCAGATCGGTTATGTAGCCGCCTTTGGCATTCCGGAAGTAGTACGTGGTATCAACGCCTTTACTCTTGGTGTACGTTCAGTAAATCCTGACGCTACTGTAGAAGTAAAATGGACAGGTTCCTGGGGCGATTCCGCTGCTGAAAAAACAGCTGCTATAGAATTGGTAAATAATGGCTGTGATGTTCTTACTTATCATCAGGACACCACTTCCACTCAGTTAGCAGCTCAGGAAAAGGGAGTTTACTGTGTTGGTTATCACTATCCCACTCCTGATGTAGCTCCTGATTCCTATCTCACTTCCGCCATTTGGGATTGGACTCCTTATTATGTTGACCAGATTCAGAAGATCATCGACGGTACTTGGACCGCTGAAAACTTCTGGGGCGAAGAAGTAGTCTCTCTTGACGCCCTTACCGCTCTTTGCTCTCCTGATGCCCAAGCCAAGGTAGATGAAGCTAAAGCTAAGATGGAAGCTGGTGACTGGGATGTATTCTACGGACCCATTAATGATCAGAATGGTGAAGTAAAAGTTCCCGAAGGTTCTTCCATGACTGATGAGGAAATGCTGAGCTTTGACTGGTTTGTTGAAGGTGTTAAAGGCAGTATAGAAAATTAAAATTACCGCTTTGGATTATGACGTCCTTAGTATGCCGGTTAAGGTATAACCTTAACCGGCGCTTTGGACGTTTTAAGCTTTAAAAGAGTTGTTAAATTGTATTTCTCTGTAATTTGATTTCATATGGAGACAAAATGAACGAACGTGCTTATGTTGAACTAAAAAAAATCACAAAAACTTTTGGTACCGTAGTAGCTAATAAAGATGTGGATTTCTCTGTACGCAAAGGAGAGATACACGCTCTTTTAGGTGAGAATGGTTCCGGAAAAAGTACCTTGGTAAATATGCTGTCGGGCATATATGCTCCAGACAGCGGTTTTATTTATATTGATGGTAAAGAGGTGCGCTTTGATTCTCCTAACGCGGCTATCGAGGCGGGTATTGGCATGGTGCACCAGCATTTTAAGTTAGTTGACGCCATGACGGCGAAGGAAAATATTGCCGCTGGACAGAAGCGCGGCTTTTTCTTTAAAGGTAAGAAACTATCAACGGAATTATATGATATAGCTAGAAAATACGGGTTGGTTATTAACCCTGAGAAATATATTGATGAGATGTCAGTAAGTGAGCAGCAGAACGTAGAAATTGTTAAAATGCTCTATCGCGGAGCCGACGTTCTTATATTGGACGAACCTACAGCAGTGCTGACGCCCCAGGAAATAAGCAGATTCTTTGATATATTGCGTAAAATGCGTGAGGAAGGCTGTGCGATCATAATAATTACTCACAAAATGAACGAGGTAATGGAGATCAGCGACAGAGTTACGGTTTTACGTAAGGGAGAAAGTATAGCCACTGTGAATACGGCGGAGGTAGATCCTAAAACCCTTACTGATATGATGGTGGGATATTCAATAGATTTGTCTATTAAACGTGATTCTCTGCCTTTTGAGGATAAGAGACCTCTTTTGACCGTAGAACATTTAAATATCAACGGTGAGCGCGGCGCTAAGGTCATAGACGATATGAGCTTCCGTCTTTTTTCCGGGGAAATACTGGGAGTTGCTGGCATAGCCGCCAGTGGTCAGAAGGAGTTATGCGAAGCCATAGTTGGCCTTTATGACGTTGACAGCGGCAGTGTAAAAATGGAAGGTGATGAGCTGGTGGGCATGTCACCTATTGAGATTTTGCGCAAAGGTGTAAGCATGAGCTTTGTACCTGAGGACCGATTAGGAATGGGTCTTGTCGGCAGTCTTGATATTGTTGATAATGTGATCCTGAAATCTTATCGTTTAGATAAAGGAATATTTATTGACAGAAAAAAAGGTGAGGCTACAGCTGAGGAAATAATAAAGACCTTTGATGTCAGTACTCCTTCCGTACACCATCAGGTTAAAAAGCTGTCTGGGGGCAATATTCAAAAGGTATTATTGGGCCGGGAGATAAAGTCCAATCCCAATGTACTAATTACTGCTTATCCTGCCAGAGGTTTGGATATAGGCGCGGCTTATAATATTTATAACGTACTGAATGAGGAACGAAAAAGAGGCGTAGGCGTTCTTTACATTGGCGAGGATCTGGATGTGCTGATTGAGTTATGTGACCGTATTATGGTAATGAGTCATGGTAAAATCATGAAAATCGTGGATCCCCGCAGTGTATCCAAAGAGGATCTTGGTATGCTGATGTTAGGACAGGATGTTGAGGTGAAGGAGGCTGAATATGTTTAAGATAGTAAAAAAGACAGAGGTCTCTTCCCTTAAAGCTGTGGAACAGAACATAATAGCTGTCCTCTGCGCTTTGGTAGCTACAGCGATAATTATTCTCATTATTGGCTATAATCCTCTGGAAATGTACGGAGCCATGATAAAAGGTTCCTTAATGAGCGCTTATCGCTTCCAGGAAACAGTAAATAAAGCCATACCTTTAGTTGTGATTTCTTTAGGTATCGCTATAGCCTTTAAAATGAAGTTTTGGAATATCGGGGCGGAGGGACAGTTTTATATGGGCGCCTTTGCCGCTACTTATTTTGCTCTTAATTTCGCTTTTCTGCCTAAGCCTATATTGTTGCTTGTTATGGCTTTGGCCGCTTTGGTCACAGGTGCTTTGTGGTGTTTTATTCCTGGTATCCTCAAGGCTAAATTAGGCACTAACGAAACTCTTGTTACCTTAATGATGAACTATATCGCTATTAAGTGGGTTACTTATTTGCAGTATGGGCCTTGGAAAGATCCTAATTCCACTAATTTCCCCAGAATAGCACTTTTTGACGACGCTGCGGTATTGCCTAAGGTCTTTGGTGTGCATATAGGCTGGATCATAGCACTTATTCTTGCGGTTTTAGTTTATATATTCCTGAAAAAGACAAAGCTTGGTTATGAGATTACGGTAGTAGGGGAAAATGTTTCCACTGCTAAATACGCCGGTATGAATGTAACTAAAATCCTTTTAGTAGCTGTTTCTCTTTCTGGGGCGATTTGTGGTTTAGCCGGGATGATGCAAGCTTCCGCTATTGAGCGCACGCTGACCTATCAGATGTCTGGCGGAATTGGCTTTACCGCCATAATTACCTGTTGGCTGGGTAAGCTTAATCCCATAGCCGTGGTTTTTGTATCATTCTTTTTTGCTATTCTCATTCAGGGAGGTAATTATATCCAGGTAGCCATGTCAATACCGGCAGCTATTGCCGAGGTTATTCAGGGTATTATTTTATTCTTTGTACTTGGCTCGGAATTCTTTACGCGGTATAAAATTGTGCGGGTAAAGAAACATGCCGCAGAATCGGGGGAGGTGACTGAATAATGGATATCACCGCTATTGGTCTGTTTCTTCAGCTATCCGTACAAATGGGTACCCCGATACTCTATGGTACTTTAGGCGGTATATTAGGTGAAAAGGCTGGTAATCTTAATCTTGGTGTTGAAGGCATGATGCTTTTAGGTGCTATAATAGGATTTATTACAGCTGTTAATTCAGCCAATCCGATTGTGGCGGTTTTAGCCGCAGGTTTCGCTGGTATGGTTGGAGCCCTCATTTATGCTGTTATTACTGTTTCTTTGCGGGGTAATCAAACTGTTACTGGTTTGGCTCTGACTATTTTTGGCGGCGGTGTTGCCGGTTTTCTTGGTAAGGGTTTAGCTAGTGTAGCTTTGCCTTCTTCTGTAACCAGTGCTTTTTCTACTATTACTATACCTATTTTAGTAGATATACCCATTATTGGTCCGGCTCTGTTTCAGCAGAATATTTTTGTAATGGCCGCTCCCGTTTTGGCTATATTTATGGCAATATATTTTAAATATACAAATATAGGTTTAAATCACAGGATGGTTGGTGAGAATCCTGCCGCTGCTGATGCTTCTGGTATTGCTGTAAATCGTTATAAATATATTGCTTTGGCAATTGGCGGTTTTCTTTGCGGTGAAGGTGGCGCTTATCTATCCCTGGCTTTTGTGCCCCGCTGGCAAGATAATATAACTGCTGGTTTGGGCTGGATTGCTGTGGCCTTGGTAATTTTCTCTACCTGGCGTCCTATCCGTGCCATTCTTGGAGCATATTTCTTTGGTATTTTACGAGCTCTGGTTTTTAAAATTCAGGGGGTCAAGTTCTCTATTTTAGGATTTGAGTTTAGTTTAGCTTCTAACATTTTGGATATGCTGCCCTATGTTATGACTATAATTGTATTGATAATCATAACCTTTGGTCATAACCGCAGCAGTCAGCCGCCGCGCAGTCTTAGTGAGCCATATTTCCGAGAGGATAGGTGAATGCAGACTTTCTAAGTTTTTACTGTGAGTGTGATTTTTATTAAAGAGACAAAAAGCCTCTTTACCATTAAGGTAAAGAGGCTTTCAATCTTTTTCGGCAATTAGCTGTTAGCATAAGCTTTCTTCAGCTCTTCTGCAAAGTTAGCTAATTCAGTTGGTATATCTATTTTCTGTGGACATTTGTCAAGACATTCTCCGCAGGACGTACAATTGCTTTCTCGGCTGGAAGGTTTTGTGGCTTCGTAGTCGAAGGTAAGAGTGAAATCTGAAGCGCCTAAAAGTCTGTTGTTGTAAATTTTAAACATTTCCGCGATATCAACGCCCTGACTGCAGTCACAGCAATAACGGCAGCCTGTACAGGGAATTGTTTTTTTGCTTTTATAGGCCGTGACAGCTTTATCAAGAGCTTCTGTTTCCTGAGGGTCTAAGGGTTTAAAATCGGTTATCGTCTTTATATTATCCTGTAACTGTTCCATCGATGACATACCGCTCAATACTGTCATTACATTGGGGAGCTGAGCGCTATAGCGTATAGCCCAGGAGGCAATGGATTTTTCAGGTGCTGCTTGTTTCAGTATTTCTCTGCTTTCCGGAGTTAATGAGGCCAAGGCTCCGCCCCGAACTGGTTCCATGATGATACAGGGTAATCCCTTTTCTGCTAAGATTTCGTATTGTGTTTTAGCGTCCTGAAAATCCCAGTCAATGTAATTAAGCTGGATCTGTCCAAATTCCCATTGATAGGAATTCACTATTTTGGCAAGAATTTCCGGTTTATCATGGAAAGAAAAACCAAGGTGTTTAATGAGTCCTTCTTCTTTTTTCCGCCAAAGAAAATCATAGGCTTTAATTTTCTCCATTATTGAGAGATAGGGAACATTAAGGTTGTGGCAGAGGTAAAAGTCAAAGTAATCGGTTTTTAAGCGTTGCAGCTGGTCTTCAAATATTTTTGCCAAGCCATCTTCGCCTTTGCTGAGCCAAACAGGCATTTTTGTGGCCAGATAATATGATTTCCTGTCATATTCCTGCAGTGCTTTGCCGAGGAAAGGTTCGGATTTGCCGTCATGGTACATATAGGCTGTATCGATATAGTTGACACCGTGTTCCAACGCATAGTTTATCATGCTTCTGGCCTGTTCCTCGTCGATATCGGTAGTATCCGGCGCTGTGGTGGGAAAACGCATAGTACCGAAACCTAATAGAGATATTTCTTTGTCTTTAAATTTTCTTGTAAACATGATTAATCACTCTCCAATTTCCAGTAAAATAGGGCAATGATCCGAGCCCATTACCTCGTTAAGAATATCGGCCTTAACAAGACGTGATTTTAGGCTGGGATCAGCAAAGAAGTAGTCCAAACGCCAGCCAGCGTTGGTTAAACGAGCTTTATAGCGGTAGCTCCACCAGCTGTATTTGATTTCTTCCGGATGAAAATAGCGGAATGTATCGATAAAACCGTCTTCGATAACCTTACTTACCCAGGCTCGTTCAATATCCAGGAATCCGGATATATTGGCGTTTTCCTTAGGCCGTTTTAAATCTATAGGTTGGTGGGCTGTATTGACATCACCGCAGATAATGATATTATTACCCTTATGGCTGTTAAAGAAATCGAGAACAGCATCGTAAAACTCGAGTTTATATTTAAGCCGTTCTTCTGAGGCACCGCCGTTAGGAAAGTAACAGTTGAAGAGAATAAAAGAGTCGAAATATGCGATTATTATACGCCCTTCGCTGTCGAATTTTTCAATACCGATGCCATATTCTACCTTTAGTGGCTTTTTTTTAGAAAAAAGACCCACGCCGCTGTATCCTTTACGTTGTGCGGCGGAAAAATATTTGTAATATCCCTCAATATTCATAATATCAGGAGGAACCTGTTCTCTTTGGCATTTAGTTTCCTGAATTCCTAAAATATCTGGGTTTTCTTGTAATAGCCAATCTTTAAAGCCTTTTTTTTCGATAGCCCGCAGTCCGTTGACATTCCAGGATAATAGCTTTAAGGTATCCATTTTAGCACCTCCATTTAAATATTTTACCATAGTTTTTTCTTTTTTAACAGTGGTAAACTTATAGGATAGTGAAACTCTCTTTTTACTGGCTGACCTTGTTTATTATGATAAAATCTGCTATAATTTAAATATATTTGGCGATAAAAGGCTTAAAGGAGGATCTGTATGAAAGAGCTGGAAACCCGCATAGTGGAAGGCAGTATAACACTGGAACTCCATGGTTACCTGGCCGGTCTTAAGGTGAATTTACCTGAGGCTGAAGATCTGGAAGCCGGAGATTATACTTTAGGCAAGGCCATGCTGGAATCTGGTATACCTGGTTCGGCAGTGGAGAAGGCCATAGTTAATGATAGTTTAGTATCCATGGCACATAAGATAAAAGCTGGTGATAGGGTAGTTTTATATCCTTATACCGTATAAGTTGTAAGAGGGGAAAACATGGAAAAGATAGAAGAATTACAAAAGAAGGCGAAGTCTATAAGAAAGAATATCATTGAAATGCTGGGACACGCTAAAAGCGGTCATCCTGGCGGTTCTTTAGACTTGGCGGAAATAATGTCGGTTTTATTTTTTAATGAGATGCGGTATGATTTTACTGATCCTAACTGGGAGGGCAGAGATTACTTTATCCTTTCCAAAGGACACGCGGCTCCAGCCTTGTACGCTGTGTTGGCCGAGGGCGGTATAATAAAACCAGAGGAATTACTTACTCTGCGTCAGTTAGGCAGTCGTTTGCAGGGACATCCCGATAAGAAGAAGCTGCCTGGTGTAGAGGCCTCTACTGGTTCTTTAGGACAAGGCTTCGCTATTGCTGGTGGTTTGGCTCTTGGGCTGAAGAGCGACAATAAAACCAACCGCGTTTACGCCGTATTAGGCGATGGTGAGCTGAATGAGGGCATAATCTGGGAAGCGGCTATGTCTGCTGCTCATTACAAATTAGATAATTTAGTGGCCATAATTGACAATAATGGACTGCAGATAGATGGTAAAAACGAGGAAATTATGTCCTTAGGTGATATAGGCGGAAAATTCGCCGCCTTTGGCTTTAAAGTTTTTACTGTAGATGGTCATGATATTGAGTCCTTATTGCAAGTTTTCGCTGAGGCAAAACAAGTAACTGGTCAGCCAGTGGCAATTGTGGCGAAAACTGTTAAGGGTAAGGGTGTATCTTTTATGGAAAATCAGGTAGGTTGGCATGGCACTCCCATGAAGGATGAGGATTTTGCCAGAGCCAAGGCGGAACTGGAGGATTGAGATGGAAAAGATAGCGACGAGAGAGGCTTATGGCAAAGCTCTCGCGGCCTTAGGCCGGGAAAATAAAGACATAGTGGTATTAGACGCTGATTTGTCTAAATCGACAAAAACCAACATTTTCGCTAAAGAGTTTCCTGAACGCTTTTTTGATATGGGTATAGCTGAAGGTAATATGGCTGCGGCAGCGGCGGGTTTAAGTCTGGCGGGCAAAACTGTATTTTTT
>CAWVFN010000100.1:0-16864 GCA_963928475.1 Bacillota bacterium | reverse complement strand
AGATTGATGTTACTGGCAGCAATACCTATCTCAATTACACCATCAGATACATTCCCAAGGATTCTCAATATATAGATGGTCCTACCGGTGTTACCGTTAAATTGGATGGTAATAGTTACGCGGTAGAAGTTAATCCTGTAAGTGAAACTGGAGTAAAGTATGCTCTTTACGGCATCGATAATACCGGTGCTGTCAGCACAACTCCTCTTAAAGGACCACAGGACGGAAACACTTTTGGCAGTCTTAGCGCTGATGATTTAACTAAATACACGGCTCTCAAAGTTGTTGTTACTAAAGATGACACCGCTACTACTAAATATGTATTTGGCGACGCTGTGTTCTCAGTTGTTAAACTGGCCGCTCCCAGTGGCTTCAGTGTAGCTTTAGATTCTTCTTTCTCTAAAAATGTACTTAACTGGGCAGTGGTTACCGGCGCAACTAAATATACCTGGCGCAATGAAGGCAGTGTTACCGGGGAAAATGAGTCTCCTCAGATCATTGGTGTAAATGATGGTGAAAAGTATACTATAAAAGCCATCGGTAATTTGGGTAATAACGGTGCCACCAGCAACGGTTTGGTTCCCGTATTCTACCTCGATTCTGATGACAGCGCCGCTGTAGAAATATCTATTCCCGCAACTAACCCCTAATGGTTTGAGATATAGGCCTTAAAAATAACCCTCTCTTAGCCGGGAAAGTAAATAGTTTCCTTATGCAGTTAAAACGAAGAGGCAAATTAAAACAGTAAAATGTATTTAAATAGGACACCGTCCCCTGGGACAGTGTCCTATTATTTTTTTCCCTGCCTTGTAAAATTTTTGGCTATTAAAGCCGTGTAACTATGTTTAGAATTATATACCCGTCATAGGTTTTAACTATTTTTATTGGTGAGTTGTATTGCCGCAATAAGTAGTTAGAAAAGATGGGTAGAAAGCGGGAAATCTTTTATAGATTTCCCGCTTTTTTCTGTCTCAAATGCCTTGATAATTACTGATTATCTGCTTTAAACTAATTAAAAACAGTAAAGATCAGTAATTTACTTAATAATTCAAATATTGTATTGACATATAATATTATATAGAAAAAATGATTTTGTTGAGTTAACCTTTAGGGAGGCGAGATATATGGATTTTCCTTTCAGCGCTGGTTTACTTGATAGCTGTGTTCTTGCTATTTTAGAGATAGAGGACGCCTACGGTTATGTCTTGACTCAGACCATGAAGGAAAAAGTGGCTATTTCTGAATCCACCTTATATCCGGTTTTGCGGCGTCTGCAAAAGAATAACTATCTCACTACCTATGATGTACCTTATCAGGGGCGCAATCGTCGTTATTATAAGATAACAGCAGAGGGGCGCAACCGTTTGTCTCAGTATCGTCAATCATGGCTGGAGTACAAGAATAGTGTTGAAGGTATCTTATTCGGAGGTGAAAATATTGGATAAGCTGGAGTTTTTAGCTGAATTAAAAAAGGCGCTGTCTTTTCTTAATTCTCAGGAAAGAGATGAGGCTCTTCTTTATTATAGTGAGTATTTGGAAGAGGCTGGCTCAGAAAATGAGGCAAAGGCTATAAAGGAATTGGGATCTCCCAGGAAGATAGCGGCGGAAATAAAGGCGGAAACAGCTTTCAAGGATTTAGAAAATAGTGGAGCAACACCTAAAAAAAGTCTGCGGGTCTTATGGCTGGGTCTTAAGATATTAGCAGCGGCGCCTCTGGCTTTGCCTTTGTTGCTTTTAATTGTTATTCTTTTTTTACTAATTCTTTCCTTAAACGTGGTGATTTGGTGCGCTGTTATATCCGCGTTATTGCTGGGGCTGATTTTTCTTTTTATAGCCGTTGTCGGTATAATATTTCCTCTCGTATCCCAGATAATGGTGGCTGGAGTTGGTATAGCTTTATTAGGTATGGGATTGCTCTTGTCCCTTTTTGCCGGTTGGCTTTTAAAAAAGTCGGCTTTTATCATGATGTCAATTAGCCGTGGTATTATGGTTAGGAGCAAAAGATCATTGAGAAAGGATGGTAAAGTTGAGCAGGATTATTAAGACAGTGGCAGTAGCATTTGGCGCATTGATTATCTCAATTGGCTTTGTTTATTTAATAAAGACGGCAAAGGTAAAAAGGGGTGAGAAGGGTGAGTAAAAGGAAAAGAACAGCGGCTATTTTAGGTATAATTCTATTAATTAGCGGTATAATGATAACCTTAGTTAGTTATAATAAAGGCGGCATGGCGCAGTTGACAGCCAAGGACAGTGAATATATAAGTATTATTGGCAACGGCGATATAGTTGAGACTGAGGCTATGAAACTATCCTCTTTCAGTAGTATTGATATTAAGTTAGATTGTGGCGATATTACTTTTAAGACTGGTGATGATTACAGTATAATTCTTAATGATTTTATTCCTGCTAACTTAGAAAGCTGTAAGGTAGACGAGGGAACACTTTATCTTGATTATCATGATGAAACTGAAGGCGTTTGGCTTAACTTCAATTTTACTGGTAACAATAGGAGATCTGGTATAGTTGTGACGGTGCCTTCTTCGGCGAATATGTCTAATATTTCTCTAAATACTGGTGATGGCAGTGTCAAAGTAGCCCAAGTAGCAGTTGAATCTCTTAGCGTAGAGTCATCCTATGGGTCTAATGAACTAAAGTTGATAGACTGTAATACTTTTAACTTTCAGGGTAATTGGAGTAATTTAAAGCTAAATGATATTCAGGCTGAAAAAAGCGTAATTAAGGGTATTGACGGTTGTGAGGCCATAAATCTATCAGGGGGCGTTTGGCAATTTTCCTGTACTGGTGGCAGCGATGGATTTAAGCTTAATGATCTTGCGGTAAAAGAGCTGGCTGTTACCAATGACTATGGAGATATAACAGTAGGGGACATAGTGGCGGCAAAAGTGGACATTACTTCTAAAGACGGTGCTGTAACCTTGGATAGGGCGGATTTAGACGCGGCGGTATTAATTAGCGAATATGGTTCTATTACAATGTCGGATAGTAAAACTGCTGCTTTAAAAGTTAACAGTGATGATGGCGATATTACCTTAGAGTCCGATTTTACCGGCATAAGTGATATAGCCAGTACTTATGGTAATATTGTTGTAAAAGTCTTAGGTGATGAGTCAGCTTACAGTTATAGTCTTAAGACTCAGTATGGCGAAGCGAAAGTAGATGGTCATTCAGTATCTGCTGACTTAACCAGGTTAAAAGAGGTGGAGAACAGCATTAGCTGTGTTTCCTCTGACGGTGATATTGCCATAAGTTTTCAAAAGTGATAGACTTAAAATATAGGCGATAATAGAGGATAGCGTCAAGTAAAGAATATTTGTCTTATATAGTTGGAACAGCTTGACCAGTGGGCGGAAATCTCCTATCTGGGGAAGATGGGTGAATATATCATTTATTATCGAGGTGCTGATAAAGTTTTCAGGGTATTGGCTGGTGTTCTATGCACAAAGCATATAACCTGTTTAACCTGTTTAACCAGGGAAGATTGGCTGCTGAGATAAAATTCAGTTGCGCTATGGGAAGCAAATATAAATGCTGGTGCAGCTAAAAGTAAATCCTGATTTTCAGGGTTACATAGAGTATAGTTATAAGGGTTTTGTGAAAATATATCTGTGCAGGTGTGTTGTGAGGCATAGAAATCACTTGTGTTTATGTTGCAGTATATTATGTTTGAAGGAGTTATTATGGACAGAATCTTGCAGGAGTTCGCCTCTTTAAATAGAATCCCCCGCCCTTCCGGTCATGAGGCGGAAGTAGCGGCATATTTAGCCCAATGGGGCCGGGATATGGGTTATAAAGTAGTGACTGATGAGAAATTAAATGTAATTTTTGAAGTGCCTCCCAGTGAGGGAAGGGAAAATGTAGCCTGCACTATTTTACAGGCTCATACAGACATGGTTTGTGTGGGCGGTTCTGATTATGATCCTCTTAAGGATCCCATTGTCACTGTTAATGATGGCAAAACCCTTAAAGCCAGTGGTACAAGTCTCGGGGCTGATGATGGTATTGGAGTTTCGGTAATTTTAGATTTTTTAAAATCCGGTCAGCCACATGGCCCTTTGAGAGTTATTTTTACCGCCGATGAGGAGGAGGGCATGAGCGGCGCCGCCTCATTAGATGAAGCCTATCTTCAGGCGCCTTATTTAATTAATTTGGATTGGGAAGATATTAACTCTCTTTGCCTGGGCTGTGCAGGTTTTCTGACAGTTGAACACAAAAAGTTCGCCGTAAAGACAGAAGTAAAGGCAGAACCAGTGAGATTTTCTATTGCTGGTCTAAAGGGTGGTCATAGTGGTACAGAGATAGGAGATGGTAGGGCTAACGCACTCAAATTAATGGGTATATTTTTACAGAGGCTGCTTAAAGAGGATATTGCCTTTAGAATAGCTTCATTAAGCGGTGGCAGGGCTATGAACGTAATACCCTATTCCAGCCAGGTTGATATTATTTTTACTGATGATGGCTCGTCTAAAGCCCAGGCAGTATTTAAGTCTGTTGCCGCGAAAACTGCTTTAGCTTTTCCCGGGGAAAAAGGCTTGACTTTTAACGCTTCTATAACTTCCCTGGCAGAGTCAGCTTATTCCTTTGATGACACTAAGGATATAGTTGGTTTTTTAAGTCAATGTCCTCATGGTGTTAAAGAGAGATCCCAGGTAGTTAATGATGAGGTATCTCTATCCAATAATCTGGCTTTAGTGAGGGAAGAGGAGAATTCACTTAGTTTTTGGCTGTCTTATCGAGGTGACGCCGATGCAAAGATGACGTCTTTTAGTGAGGCAACTGGTATCTTAGGTCAGAAATATGGTTTTAAAAAAATAGATAGAGGAATGTCACCGGCTTGGCCGCCGAAGGAGAATAACTCATTAGCGTCTTTAGCCTTAAAGGTTTATAAAGATAACAATGGTATATTGCCGAAAATAGAAAGTGTCCACGCTGGTTTGGAATGCAGTTACTTTGCCCTTAAGAATCCGGAGCTGGAGATGATATCTATAGGTCCGACAGTTTTATGGTGTCACAGTGTGGATGAGGTTTTATATCTTGATTCTTTAGTTATTTTGCGGCGCTGGCTGAGAGATATATTAGATGCGATAAAATAAAATGATTGCCCGGCAATAAAAAAGCCGAAAAACTCTTGCATTTTTTTTATTTTGTGTTATAATATATATAACTTAATATATAACTTGGAGCAAGGAATCGGGTTAAAATCCCGGACGGTCGCGCCACTGTGAGCATGGAGTCCTCTTCATAAGCCACTGCTAAAGCGGGAAGGCGAAGTTGGACGATGAAAGCAAGTCAGGATACTGCGCTTCAAGATTATGGTTTACCATAGCGACTTCCGCGTAAGAAGTTTGCGATTTTTCTTTTAACTAATCGCTTTGTTTCTCCGGAAGCAAAGCTTTTTTGTTGCCAATCAAGTGGAGTTTTCCCTTGAATAAGCTTTGCTTCTTAATATACTCCTTATTTTTTCTTTATCTTTGTTTAGGCATATTTTATCGCCTTTATTTTCTAAAATTCAAGAGTTGAAGCATTTTGCAATTACATCTCCTTAAAAATATTGTATTTGGGTCTACCGCCCTGCTTGGATTGAGGTAAAGGTATCGCGAGTAATTTTACTCGCGATTTTTTTTATATTCCTCTTTTCTATTGACAAAGGTTATATTTATACTATAAAATATCATCATGAAATAAATTGTTCGCTTGCTTACGTTTTTTGTCAAAGATAAGGGGAATAGCATTGAAAAAGAAGAGAATTTTAGGAATTATCATTTCTGTTGTGGCGGTGGTAGCCGCATTATTTATTGGCCTTACCTATTTTTTTACTGATTGGCTTTGGTTTAGTGAGTTAGGCTATGTTAGTGTCTTTTTTAAGGAGCTTTTAACCAAGCTGTCCTTTGGTGTGCCTGCCTTTATAATTCTGACGCTGCTTTGTTATGGTTATCTTATATTCATGAAGAAAAGCTATTACAAGGAGGTAGGTGATTGTAACCGCAGGATAGGAGAGAAGAGTGTAAATATAGTCACATTATTTGTCAGTGCTGTTTTTGCTTTACTTTCCTCTGTATTGATTGCCAATAATCTTTGGTTTCAGATTCTGCAGTTTATTAACAGTACGGATTTCAACATAACTGATCCCATCTTTGGTTATGATGTGGGATTTTATATATTCCGCTTGGATTTCATAGCTACTTTAAACAGGCTTTTAATTTTGATCATCCTTGCTTTCGCTGTTTTGACATTCCTGTACTATTTTATTCTTCTCAATATACGCAAACCTGCTTTTCTCGATGGTCCTCAGGTAGCCTATGATAATACGCCTAAGGATAATCCTTTTGGCGGCGGCCTTTTTGGTCAGCTTTTTGACTTAGGTGGTGCTGAGCGACGGGGAAATTTCAACCGCGATACTATAGAGCGTTTAATGGCCATAGCTGGAAAACCTCTGAAGATCCTTGGTGTCATATTTTTCCTTATGTTGGGTCTGCATTTCTTTATACAGCAGTTTACTCTCCTTTATACTTCCAGTTCAGGTGTGGTTTACGGTGCTGGTTTTACAGATATCAATATCAAGCTGTGGGTTTATCGAATTCTGATAGTACTTTCCATCGTCAGTGCTGTTTTATTTGTCATAGCCTTTAATAAGCGTAAGCTTAAAACCTTTTTGCTGATTCCTGTTATTATGATAGGAGTACAGTTAGCCGGCTGGGGCGGTGCCTTAGTTGTTCAGAATTTGGTGGTAGCGCCTGATGAAATCAGCAAGGAAGCCAAGTATTTGGAAAACAACATTGAATTTACTCGTCATGCCTATGATTTACAGGATATTGAGATCAAGCAATTTGCTGCTGACAATAGTCTAACAGCGGAGGATATTATTAATAATGAGGAAACTATATCTAATATCCGTATCAACGATTATGAACCGGCATTAAAGTTTTATAATCAGGCTCAAAGCATTCGTTCATATTATCAGTTTAATGATGTTGATGTAGACCGTTATATGATTAACGGTGATTATACTCAGACTTTCCTTTCTGCCCGAGAAATAGATGAGTCCTCTACCAGCTCACAATGGCTGACAAATCATTTAAAATACACCCATGGCTATGGTATAACTTTATCCCGAGTAGATAAAGTTACTGACAGCGGTCAGCCTGATATGCTGATCCACAGTATTCCTCCAGTTTCCAGTGTAGAGGAAATTGACATCACCAGACCGGAAATATACTTTGGTGAGAGTACTAACAATTATATTGTAGTAAATACTGATGAGAAGGAGTTTGACTATCCCAGCGGTGACAGCAATGTTTATGCCGAGTATGAAGGAGACGCTGGTGTCAAACTTAACTTGATAAACCGTCTCTTATTTTCCATTCGGGAAAGCAGTTTTAAGCTTTTGGTTTCCACAAATATTGATAGTGACTCCAGGATTATAATTAATCGCAATATAGAGGAAAGAATAAAAACTATCGCTCCTTTCCTGACCTATGACAGCGATCCCTATATAGTTACGGTAGACGGGGGACTTTATTGGATAAGTGACGCTTATACAACCTCCAGCTATTATCCTTATTCTGAGCCATATTCGCAGAAAAGCAGTGTAAATTATATCCGTAATTCCATCAAAGTAGTGGTAGACGCTTACAATGGAGATACAGATTTCTATATTGTAGATCCCGATGATCCTATAGCTCAAACATTGCAGAAGATATATCCCAAGTTATTTAAGGATATAGAGGAAATGCCTCAGTCATTACAGGCTCATTTACGTTATCCCAATACTATTTTTAATATACAGGCCAGAGTATACGCTAAATATCATATGACGGATATCAATGTCTTTTACCAAAACGAGGATAGGTGGGAGATAGCCAAAGAGATATATGGCACTGAAGAGGTGAGAATGACTCCTACCTACTATATTATGAAACTTCCTGGTGAGGAAAAGGCGGAATTTATCAATTCTATTCCCTATACGCCTTCCTCAAAAAATAATATGACAGCGTTGCTTGTGGCCAGGAACGATGGAGAAAATTACGGTAATTTAGTACTTTATCAGCTGCCTAAAGATAAGATAGTATATGGTCCCAGACAGGTAGAGGCTCAGATAAATCAGAATACTCAGATAGCCCAGGACTTTACTTTATGGGAATCCTCCGGTTCCATTTATACTCGGGGTAATATGTTTGTTATCCCGATTGAGAGCAGTCTTATGTATGTAGAGCCTATTTATTTGGAAAGCTCCAATTCTTCTTTGCCTGAAGTCAAACGTGTAATCATTTATTATAATGATAAGATAGCCTATGAAAGCACCTTAGCTCAGGCTTTGAATTCGATGTTTGGTGAGGGAACCGCCGATGGTGAGGTTACTGGCGATCAAGGTATAGCCGGCGGCGGTGAAACAGATACAGGCGGTGAAAGTATAGAGGAACTGGCGGCTTTAGCTGATGAAGCCTTAAATAATGCTCTTGACGCCCAGAAGAATGGTGATTGGGCTGGTTATGGCCGCTATATGGATGAAGTTGAGGATTATCTTAACCGAATGGTAGAACTGGGCGGCGGCGATAGTCAGTCTCCGCCGGAATAAGGAGTACAGGTAACAGGAAAAATGTTGGAAAAACATAGCGCAGCGCTGGAAATTGCCGCTTTGACTAACTCAATAAAGCGTGAGATGTCTCATTCCTTAAAATCCGTGGCAGGGGATTTAACAGGTATGCAGGTGTGGATAATATGTTATATAGCTGCTGAGGCTCCCTGCCGTGAAGTCCTGCAGCGAGATGTAGAGACTGCTTTTAATATAACGCGTCCCACAGCCTCAGGAATTCTTCAGCGGATGGAACGTGACGGTCTTATATTGAGACAGAAATCTATCATAGATGGCCGTCAGAAGCAGCTGATTCTGACGGCAAAGGCCAGAGCTTTATGTGATTATATAAAAGATTTATCCTATTCTGTAGACGCTAAAATGACCAAAGGTATAGCTTCTGAAAAAATACAAATATTTTTTGAGGTTTTAGCGGCAATTAAAGTTAATTTGGCAATAGAGAAATAAAAGACCGCTGCAAGGAAGCCAAGGCTTCTTAAGTATATTTTTGAATGAGACAGGGTGTAACTCCATTTATGGAGTTACACTGTTTTCTTTTTAAGTGGAATATCAATGAAATCAGTCGCTGAAAAATAAATATTCACTTTGACATAGTGGTGGATTTTAGACTTATCGTTATTAAGAACTTTAATTCGTTGTCTGAGCTTATTTACAAGGGCGGCGTAAGCTTTTTAATATCCCTGATGAACCCAGGGGAAGTTTTCAGCAGGACTTTTGAGGTTAATCCCATTTTGTTCATCACTTGGACTTTGTCTTTTTCTTCAACAACCTTAAAGACCGCTAATCTCAAAAGAGATTGGCGGTCTTGTTTTTTCTTTATGCTTTGTTGGGTCTTGCTGCTTTATTCTGTTATTTTTTCCGCAAAGCTTATCATCAGCGTGGTATCTTAGTGACAGAGGGCGTCAAATAGTTCTTGGTTACTTAAGTTAAAGGCTGGTTTTACTATAGCCGCTGTTTTTTTCCTTTGTCCCTCATTATTTATGTAGGTGCCTTCTGTTTCCAAGAATGTGGCTAAAGGCAAGGCCAAGTTGCTGTCCTTCACTTTTTGAGTTTTATGGCTGGCCATTACCGCCAGGTATTCAATACCCTGCGGCAGTGGTGAGTCATCATCACCTATGAGGAAAAGTGCCTTGATACCATTAAGGGAATCCCTGTTTTTTATCGTTCCTCCATTTAAGACGGCACTGTTAGGCATAGGCCGCAGTTTTAGAAGTTTTGCTCCAATATTTTTTGCTTTTTTTGCCGCATTGGCATCGTCTTGCGGCGACAGGAGATTTTCCACTGCGATAATCACATCCGCTTCTCTAATGCTGTCGATTTCCTCTTCCTTAGTTAACCAAGTCACGTTGGCTTTAGCCAGCCTTAATTTCATAGCCATGACCGGATGGTCTTTAGCCTCAGCTTCGCCTATATAAATTACTTTGGCGTTATTTAAATCAGTGTAACTACAGTTACCTTCACTTGCGTCATAAATTTTTGCCAGTGAGGCAATATTGTCGGTTTGCAGGATTTCTTTTCCCATTTTAACTGCGGCCATAATATCTTCTTCACAGAGAGCAGGACTTATTGACATACCCACGCCTTGGGAACCGTACTTTTTAATAGCTTCCCTCATTGCTTCCTGCCATAGTTTAATGCCTTTATTTAGGGATATTTCCTCGCCATTGAGTATTGCTGTTGTGAGTCGGTTTTCTTTTTGGTAGGCGGCGAAATGAAAACGTCCTTTAGCACAAAGGGTGTCCATATCATCTTTAGGCAGGATACGGCTAATCAGACCGGCTTTACCGGTTACTGTGATATTGCAGCCCATACCGCAGCCGCCGCAGACAGAATCTGTTTTGTCTTCAGCCAGAGGTACTCTTTTAGCCAAAGGCCATTTTTCCATTAAAGCGCCGGTAGGACAGAGATTGACACATTGCCCGCAGGAAATACAGTCTGTATCTGCAAGAGGCGCGCCAAATTCTGGTTTCACGATGGTTTCAAAACCTCTGTTTATCAGTCCCAAAACTCCGGCGCCAACGACTTCCTCACATACTCGTATGCATAAGCCGCAAAGTATACATTTATCGGCGTTTCGTTCTATAAAGGGATGATCGTCCTGTTCTTGTCGTTTTCTGCCAGCACCAGGGAAGCGCTGTGGCTGAACGTCATATTGACGTCCGTATTTAATTAACTTACATTCAAAATAGTCAGCGCAGCCGCATTCCAAACAGCGATTAGCTTCAGCCTTAGCTTCAGCTTCACTGTAACCCAATGCTATCTCCTCGAAATCATTTTTTCGTTCAGTCCCAGGTCTGTACTGTAGGTTTTCTCTTGGTATTTTGGGCTTAGCGGCGAGATCTGCCGGAGTAATATCAGTTCTTGTCACTATGTAGGGATGGCTATAGGGTATGATATTGCCTTGTAAATAACTATTTATTACCGTTGCGGCTTTATTGCCGTGTCCTATAGCTGATATGGCTATACCAGGGCCGTCGTTGATAGCATCGCCGCCGGCAAAAACACCGGGACGATCTGTAAGAAAGCTATTTTTATCCGCAGCAATGGTTTGCCATTTTGTTAAGGTCACTGGTATACCGTTACTTTCAACTTTTTGGCCAATAGCGGCAATAATCGTATCTACCTTTAAAGTTTCAGTTTCTCCTTCTATAGGTACTGGCCGACGGCGTCCCGAGGCATCAGCTTCCCCTAAACGCATTTTTTGCAGCTTAATCCCTGCGGCTTTGCCATTTTTTTCTATTACTTCAAGAGGTGATACTAAGAATTTAAATTCCACACCTTCTTCTATAGCTTCAACTATTTCTATATCTTCAGCAGGCATTTCTTCTCTGGTACGCCGATAAAGTACGTAGACCTTTTCTGATCCTAAACGTAGGGCTGTGCGGCAGGCATCCATGGCTGTATTGCCGCCACCGACTACAGCGACGCTTTTGCCGATATTTATTTCTTTCTTTTGGGCGACGTCTCTTAAAAAGTCTATGCCTCCTAAGACACCCGGCAGATCCTGACCAGGACAGCCCAGGGGAGCGCTGCGCCAAGCGCCGATAGCTATGTATACGGCGTCGAAGTTGTTTTCCAGTTTGGAGAATTCTATATCACGTCCCACTTTGGTTGCAAAGTGAAAGGTGATACCAGTTTCCTTAATAAAGTCAATTTCCTGATCCAGTATTTCCTTAGGCAGACGGTATTGAGGTATGCCGTACCGCAGCATACCGCCGGCTTTATCCATGGCTTCAAAGATTTCAACTTTATGTCCTTGACGAGCTAGAAAATAGCCAGCGGTCAAACCGGCTGGACCGGCGCCGATAATAGCGACAGTTTTACCAGTTGATGCTTTGGTGTTAACCGCTTTTAATAGATCATGTTTTAGTATATAGTCGCCGGCAAAAGCCTTTAGCTGAGCAATAGCGATAGGTTCATCTACCATTTTCCGGCGGCAGGCTTCCTCGCAGGGATGAGGGCACACTCTGCCAATAGAGGCTGGCAGCGGCAGTTTATCCTTGATTAGAGCCGCCGCGGCTTCATATTCACCGTTAGCGATAAGTCCAACATAGCCCTGACAGTCGGTATTAGCCGGACATGCTTCTACGCAGGGGGGACGGCAATCTCCTCTGTGATCGTTAAGCAGCAGTTCAAGAGCGGCTTTGCGTGCTGCTATAACTCTGGGGCTCTTTGTATTGACGGTCATACCTTCCCAGACTTTAGTGGCGCAGGCTCTAAGTAATTTTTTATTTCCCTCAGCTTCCACCAAACAAATGCCACAGGCGCCGTAAGTTTCCACGAGGTTATGCTGACAAAGGGAAGGTATGTCTATGCCATGGCTCTTGGCTGCCGTTAGCACAGTTGTATCGGCTGGTACTGATATTTTTTGACCATCAATAGTCAATTTGATCATATCCATTTTCGTCTCCTTCCTTAGTCAATATTTATGGCCTGGAATTTACAGGTACTGAGACAGTTTCCGCAGCGGGTGCAAATTTGTGCGTTTATGCTATGGGGCTTTTTCTTCTCGCCGCTTATGGCGCTGACGGGGCATTTTTTTGCACAGGCACGGCAGCCGGTACATTTATCCGGGTCTATATTATAAGTAATAAGGTTCTTGCACTTTTTAGCGGGACAAGTTTTATCTTTAATATGAGCGGTATATTCAGAGCGGAAATGGGTCAAGGTGCTGACTACGGGATTGGGTGCGCTTTGGCCTAAACCGCAGAGAGAGCCATCGATTATAGCGTGGGCTAATTCTTCCAGGAGGGGTATATCATCTTCCTTGCCCTGACCCTCAGTGATACGGGTCAATATCTCCAACATTTTTTTTGTCCCCAGGCGGCAGTGTACGCACTTACCACAGCTTTCATCCTGGGTAAATTTTAGGAAAAACAGAGCCATATCCACCATGCAGGTAGTCTCATCCATGACTACCATACCGCCGGAGCCCATAATCGCTCCTATCTTGGTGATACTCTCATAATCTACTGGCGTGTTTAATAAATCAGCGGGTATGCAGCCACCAGATGGCCCCCCCATTTGCACGCCTTTTATGGCTTTATCCTCTTTAATGCCACCGCCGATTTTAAAGATAATATCATGGATGGTCATACCCATTGGCACTTCTACTAAGCCGCCTTTTTTCACTTTTCCGGCTAAGGCGAAGACCTTTGTGCCCTTGCTGGTTTCCGTTCCCATAGCGGCGAAGTTTTCGCCGCCATTACGTATTATCCAAGGTACGTTGCCATAGGTTTCCACATTATTTATGTTGCTTGGCTTTTGCCAGTAGCCTTTTTCCGCTGGAAAGGGCGGTTTAAGCCTTGGCATGCCTCTTTCTCCTTCCAAAGATGCGATCAGTGCTGTTTCCTCGCCGCAGACAAAAGCACCGGCGCCGGCTTTGATGGAGACATCAAAGTTAAAATTTGTTCCCAGAATATTGTTACCAAGATAGCATTGTTCTTTTCCCTGTTTAATGGCTATTTCTAAGCGTTTTATCGCTAAGGGATATTCTGCTCTCACATAGAAAACCCCCTGGGAGGCTCCTATAGCGTAGGCGGCGATCATCATCCCTTCTATCACAGCGTGGGGGTCGCTTTCCAGGAGACTTCTATCCATAAAGGCCCCAGGATCTCCCTCATCGGCATTGCATATTACATATTTCTCTTTACCTGGATTTTTTCTGGCTGCCTCCCATTTGAACCAGGTAGGAAATCCTGCGCCGCCTCTGCCGCGCAGGCCTGATATTTTAATTTCCGTTATTACTTCCTCAGGGGTAAGCTCTGTAAGACATTTTTTTAGAGCCTCATAGCCGCCGGCAGTTTTATAAGCGTCAATACTTTCCGGATCTATGATACCACAGTTTTGCAAAGCCACCCTGGTTTGCTGGCGGAGAAAATCCAGATCATCATCGCTGATAAGATATTCTTCAGCAGGAATTCCGTCTTTAATATGTTTTTCTACTATTATTGAGGCTATATCCGGATTCACTTTACCGTAATAATAGTGTTTTTCTTCTGTGATAACTTCTACTATAGGCTCGTTAAAGCACATACCTATACAGCCTACTTGTTCTACGGTGATATCTATATTATGGGCTTGCAGACTATTTTCTAAAGCTATTTTTGTTTTTTGGGCGCCGGCGGCAATGCCGCAGCTGCCCATTCCCACGGTAATTCTCATTTTGTTCCGCCTCCTTCCTGGCGGCGTATATCCTTGATAATATCTCTGGCGGATTTAGGTGTTAAAGGACCGTAAACCTCATTTTTTCCGTGAGTTTGTATCATCATTACCGGAGCCATAGAACAGCAGCCTAAGCAGGCAACATTTTCCAGGGTAAAGAGTTGATCGGAGGTAGTTTCGCCGCCTTTAATGTTCAATTCATTGCTGATAGATTCAGCTATTTTTTCTGAACCGTTAACATGACAGGCAGTTCCCTGACATATCATGATCAGATATTTTCCTATAGGATTAAGTCTAAATTGAGAGTAGAAGGTTATAACCCCCATTATTTTGGCGGCTTTTATATTTAAGGCTTTACTGATAGCCCTGATAGCTTCCTGAGGCAAGTAACCGTAAATTCCTTGAACTTGTTGCAATACTGTAATGAGGCTGCCGGGAATATTGGCGTATTTTTCCAGAATCGGCTCTATGGGAGATAAGTCTGTTTGCGGGACATTATTATTGCTGCCACATTGACATTTTGTCATTTTTCCCCTCCTTTTCTCCTATGGTTCTATAGTTTATTTAGCTTAGTGGTTATAATTCTGTTCTAATTTTAGTATGATTCTTTTTTTTAGTCAACGGGAATATACCTGGAATATACCTAAAAAAGCAAGGAGCTTTTGGTGTATATAGAAAAAGAGCCGGGTTTAATCCCCGGCTCTTAGTTTATTAGCTGCTTATTTTTGTACGGAGCTTTTTCCTACTTCAAAGGCTTTCATATTTAGTTCTTCCGTACCTTTAGGTATTCTGTGAAGGATAGCTTTTTTTAGATATTCTTCTTCAACAATGCCTAAAGCTGATAGTATGCCGAGAGCTGCGATATTTGCCGTCATTTCCCGGCCGGTGGCGTCTTTAGCCAGTTTTGTAATGGGTATAGCGATGATTTTGCCGGCTTTTTCATTGGCACGTTCTTCGACAAAGGTTGTATCTATAATCAGGACGGAGCCTTCTTTCATACCGTTTTGGTATTTTTCATAGGCTTTTTCGCTCATAGCCAGGAGGTAATCTGATTGCAAAACTTTGGGATAATGTATATCTTCGTCAGCGACGATAACTTCGGCTTTAGAGGCTCCGCCTCTGGCTTCCGGCCCGTAGCTTTGACTTTGAATAGCGTTTTTTCCTGCCAGCAACGCTGCTTCCGCTAAGATTATACCAGCTAAAATCAAACCTTGTCCGCCGGTGCCTGTCAGACGAATATTAGTTTTCATCTTTTTTCCTCCTTCTTAGCGATTTCAATTATTTTATCATAACATTTGGTATATTCTTCTGCCGGTGCTTTATGGAGCTCGCCGATGAGTATTTTATGTTCTAACTGAGCTGGATCCATTTTCGCGGCGGCTTTCACGTTAACGCATTGATCCTTGACCCACTCGATGAGCTTATAGTTGCCTCTGATCTTATTGCGGCGTCCAAAGCCCACGGGACAGGTGGATACAGCTTCCACCAGTGAGAAGCCTTTATTTTCCATAGAGGCTAAAATTAAGTCCGTAAGCTGTTTAGCGTGATAAACAGTGCCTCGGGCTACATAGGTAGCGCCGGCGGCTTTTGCCAGTTCACAAAGATCGAAGTTGCGTTCCACCATACCGTAAGGAGCGGTTGTAGCTTTCATGCCTGTAGGTGTAAGGGGTGAGTATTGTCCGCCGGTCATACCGTAAATGTTATTATTCACAACAATGGCGTTGAGACCAATATTGCGGCGGGCGGCGTGGATAAGATGGTTACCGCCTATAGCGCTGGCGTCACCATCTCCCATTATGACGAAGACCTCTAATTCAGGGTTGGCCAATTTAACGCCGGTGGCGAAGGCCAAGGCTCTGCCGTGGGTGGTATGGAGGGTATTAAAGTCCATATATGTAGGCATCCGAGAGGAACAGCCAATACCGGAGACAATGATTGTTTTATCTTTATCTACCCCTGCTTTTTCCAGAGCCCGTTCAAAAGCGCTTAAGACAATACCATTGCCGCAGCCGGGACACCAGATATGGGGTAACTTGTTATTTCTTAAATAATGCTTATGACTCATTTTGTCACCCCCTGCCAAGCTTCAATTATTTCGCCGGGTGTCATAATCTCACCGTCTATAACGTATAAGCCGTCAACTTTCGCGTTTCCTCCGGCAATTCTTTCTACTTCTTTGCCAATTTGTCCGGCGTTCATTTCCGTTACTAAGATATTTTTTACCTTTGGCAGCAGATCTTTAAGGGGTTTTTCTGGGAAAGGCCAGATGGATATGGGGCGGAAAAGCCCTACTTTTTTACCGGCTGCCCGCAGTTCCTCTACTGCTTCTCTAGCGGCTCTGGCACTGCCGCCGTAAGATATGATCAAGGAATCAGCGTCGTCAGTGTAAACCTCTTCCCATTCAATGATATCATCTTTATTATTTTCTATTTTGTTAACTAAGCGCCAATTTAGATTTTCGACTTTAGCCGGAACCATAGTGGAGAAACCAGTTTCATCGTGGGTCAAACCAGTTACATGATAACGATAACCGGTACCGAAGGGAGCCAAGACCGGCGCTCCATTTTCATCAGGGGCGTAAGGCACATA
>CAWVFN010000099.1:0-5544 GCA_963928475.1 Bacillota bacterium | reverse complement strand
TTAAAGAAAAAAAAGAACCCAAGGAAAAGGAAAAGCATCAGGAAACAGAGCGCCGCATTTCATTTAGCAAGCAAATAAAAGAGCTTGACCGCAATTTGAAGCTTTACTTAACTGTCGCTCTTATTTTTACCTTAGGCAATTCATCTAATACTTTTTTGCTCTTGAAAGCCAAAGAAACTGGCTTCAGTGATACCAATGTAGTTCTGCTTTACTTTATTTACAATCTCAGCGCCGCAATTCTTTCCCTGCCCTTAGGGTATTTATCCGATAAAATAGGACGCAAGCATCTGCTGGTAACAGGTTATTTTATTTTTACCATAGTTTATCTGGGTTTTGGTTTTGCTCAGACAAAAGTTACCATAATTGCGGTTTTTATCCTTTATGGTGTTTTCACCGCGGCTACTGCCGGAGTGGAGCGGGCTCTTATCTCAGAAATAGCTCCGTCCCATCTGAAAGGCACTATGCTGGGATTACACGCAACTATTGTAGGGATGGCTTTACTGCCGGCCAGCATAATCTGCGGCGCTTTATGGAATGAGTTTGGTTCCTTAGTACCCTTCATTTTTGGAGCCGCTCTATCTTTAACCGCCTGTTTACTCTTGATTTTTTTCCTAAAAATACCAAAAAAGGAAAAAGAGCAACAATAAAAGCAAAAAAGCCGTTTTCTTCTGAAAAAGAAAACGGCTTTTAACTTTCTTCTCCGGTAATAGGAGGTTTTCCAGCTGAACCATAACTGGTTGTGGTAAAAAGGATTTCAAAACCTAATATCATGATATGGGATCTAAGGCTTTCAAAGGGAGCAAAGAGTAAAATAATGGCAAAAAGCAACTTTATAGCGGCATCGACTAAGGATAACATATACTTCTCCCCAGCGGAACGTTTGGCCAAAGCCTTACCAAGGATTTCCGCCCCACGGCTGACGCCAATGATACCCCAGGTCACGCCGATTGTCACCAGAGAATCGCTTCCCTGAAACAAAAACGCGAAACCCATTATTATATATATCAAATCATAAGCCCGTTCTTTGTCAGTTCTTTCCCCTTTATGACCCAGGGAACGGAAATAAAATACATAATGGATAACACCTATAAGTATCATAACAATTCCTAAAATATAGGGTAAAACCATTGTTATCCCTTGAGAAAAAAATATACATACAAGACCCATTAGGGGCAGAAGCCAAGCGACTCCTTTTGACAGCTTATCTTCTATTTTTCCTTTGCTATTCATTGTTTGTCACAACCTTAAATTATTTATGGCGGCAACTCCTAACTCCCGGCGGCAGCATTCTCTTGTGCTGTGATTTTTTGTGCATATCTTCTATTATCAAACGTTTTTCCGCTGGGATTTCCTCGCCGCGTAAATAAGCGTCAATGGTTTTATAATCAACTCCCATTTCCTGTTCGTCAGTTTGGGAATGAAAAAAACCTGCGGTAGGAGGACGAGAAATAATTTCTTTCGGCACTCCCAGGTATTCGCCTAAAGCGTACACCTCACCCTTAGTCAAATGAGATATAGGCAATATATCTACACCGCCATCGCCATATTTGGTAAAATAACCAGTATATGCTTCCGCCATATTATCAGTACCGGTAACTAAATAATTTAAACTATTACCCACGGCATAAAGAACTGACATACGCAGTCTGGCACCAAGATTTCCTTGTACCATACGTTTATCTCCCATAGATAGTCCCTGGTTAGACAAAGCATCATCTACCATAGCAGTCAAGTCATGGCGCTGGGCGGTAAGATCTATAGTTATATAGGGCAGGCCTGCTGATTTAGCAGATAATACGCCATATTCAGCATCAATAGGTAAATTGCCGGCAGGCATTATAACGCCTAAAGAATTCTCAGGACATGCACGCATGATCAAATGCGCGACTACCGCCGAATCTATGCCGCCGGAAAGACCCAGGACAAAACCTTTTTGCCCAGTAGATTGCTTAAAATCTTGCAGCCAGTCAACTATTTCATCTATCATCGTTTTAATTCGTGCTCTGCATTCCTCTGTCATAATCAACGTACCTCACTTAAGGATAGGAGTACAGCTCCGCCCCAGGATTTTATTATACCATTCCTCAACAGGGAGCCTCCTCTGATGTGTCTATGCCGTTTTAACAGATCAATTATATCATCAACGGAACCACCAGCAGACAATTCCAGCGAGCCACATTTAACAGCGGCCTGAGCTAAAACGCCTCCTGCCGCCATAATCATTAAAGTATCATCAAAGGCCACCGCTGTCTTCCTTGGCGGTACCACAACACCTAAGTCCTCTTTTATATCAGAAGAAAGGGTAAATACAGGTAAACATATTTCCCGGCGGCAAGAGAAAATACTAACGCCGCCGCAGTTAACAACTATATCCCTGCCCTGATTCTCCAGAATCTTTAAAGCCAGATCAGCAAAGCCGCCTTCCATGGCTGCCACCGGACCTACCGCCAAAACAGAAGTCTCATCCATAAGCGAACTAATAAAATCTGGTTCATCTCCTAAAACGCTTACAGGCTCTAAAGCGTAGCGTATATCAGGACGCTGCTGTAAGAATATATCCACGGTCTTTTTAACATCATATACGCTATAATAAAGTTTTTCTTTTATATCAGACAACGGATGCAGCGGCTCTAAAGACACCTCAAAAGTAAGATCTCGAACTTCCAGAGTAAAGCTTTGACGGGGAAGTTCAGCAGGAAAAGAGCAGATCTCCATTCTACTCACGCTCCAAAATTATCTTATGGTCTAACAGGGCTAATTCTTTTATTATGCCCTTTACTGTTTTTCTCTGGCCAAAAATACTTTCTAACTGTACCTCATTATCAAGAGGAATAATTTTATCAACAGCTTCCATCAATAGTTTTTCACCGTCGTTCTCTCTCAAATATACGTTAGCTTCACACATTTCTTTCTCCCTCATACTTTTTTACTAAAGTCACCAGCTCGTCTATCTGATGGGGTAACGGCTCCTTCTCTACACCTATAATCTCAACTCCACTACGGTTTATGGGCAAAAGTATCTTTCTGGCGCTGGCCTCGCCAATAGCTACGGCAATGCGGGGAGATATTTCACCCCACATACTGTTAGCCACTAATAAGGACACAGAACCAACTATTATATCAACTCTCTTAACCGTATAAATTACGGCATTTTCTCCTGTAGCACCTTCGTTAGCGCCGGCTTTCAGCATAGCGGCAGTGGCTAAGGCATTTGTACCTAAGGCTATTATTTCCGTTTCCTCATTAACTACACGCCTGAGTTTCTCGGCGATATGTTTACCTATACCGCCCCCTTGGCCGTCAACCACCGCTATCCTCATATTTCCTCCTTATACCCGGATTTATGCCGGAAAAACATAAAAATTCATAAATTATTTCTCATAATTTTATCATATATTACGAAAATTAACAAGGTTAGACTGGTCAAAACCATAATACTTATGCTATAATAAAATATATTTCTATGCAAACATGAAAAAATACATATAGTAAACAATAATGACAAAACTGTTAATGGAGGAGATTGCAGAGATGTCCGAAAAACCACGCAAAGAACCGAAACCTAAAAAAATGAAAAAGAAGAAAAAAAAGAAAGGTTCTGTAACCAAAAAAGTTATTTTAATCATCGTTTTAGTGCTGCTGTTTTTAATTCTGGCCGGTGGTGCAGTAACAGCATATCTTGTTGTTACTAATTATAATGAATTGCCGGAATGGACCGAAATAGAACAGGAAGGCAAAAGTCAGATCTATGACAGAGACGGTGAGTTCTTAGTAGAGATCCGCGGGGAGGAAAATCGGGATGTAGTTGACTACAGCGCTTTTCCTCAATATCTCATAGATGCCGTTATCGCTACTGAAGATACCCGCTTTTACGAACATAACGGCATTGACTTTGTACGTGTTATCGGCGCCGCAATCGCTGACTTAAAGAGCGGTTCCGCGTCTCAGGGCGGTTCCACTATCACTATGCAGTTAGCCAGAAACGCCATCCTTAATACCCAGGAAAAGAAAATAGACCGTAAAATAAAAGAAACACTCCTGGCTATGCAGATAGAACGAACCTACACCAAGGAAGAAATTCTTACTTTCTATCTTAACGAAGTATTTTTAGGACAAAGTGTCTATGGCTTTGAAGCCGCTGCTCAGCACTATTTTAATAAGAGCATCAGCGACTGTTCTTTAAGTGAATGTGCTACCTTAGTCGGTATGCTGCCTTCTCCTAACCTATATGCTCCCGATAAGGATATGGATAAAGCTATATCTGTAAGAAATCAAGTTCTTAATAATATGGTTAAATACGACTATCTTACCGAAGAAGAAGCGGAACAGGCCAAGGCCGAAGAAATAGTCGTGGACATACAACCCTTAGGTGACAGTACCGATGGCTTTGATTGGCTCACCGATTACGCTATTTTAGAAGCCAGCGACATTTTAGAAGAACTTGGCTACGCTAAAAGTAAAGTATATACCGGGGGCTTTAAGATTTATACTACTAAAGACAGTAAAACACAGCAAGCCTGTACTGATACTTATGCCAACGATAGTTTATTCCCCAAAGGCGTAGGAGTTAATTTATTACAAAGCGCCGCTGTATTTGTGGATCCCAATACCGGTGAGATCCTGGCCATGCAGGGCGGCAGAGAATACACTGACAGATTTGGTTTAGATAGGGCTTCTTATATTACCACCTCTGATCAAAAAGTTAAGGGCCGTCAGCCAGGTTCTGTTATCAAGCCTATCGCCGTATACGGTCCCGCACTGGAAGAAGGGTATTCTCCCAATTATCGCATCTTAGACGCTCCCTTTACCTCCGGCGGCTATCGTCCCTCTAACTATGACGGTGTTTATAGAGGCATGATCAACATGACAACAGCCTTAAAATACTCAGTTAACGTAACCGCAGTTAGATTACTGCAGGAAATTGGTGTTGAAACCGGCTGGGAATTTGCCGTATCCTGCGGTCTGCCCTTAGTAGAAGAGGATAAGGGACCAGCTTTAGCCTTAGGCGGCATAACCTATGGTGTTTCTCCTCTTAATCTGGCAACAGCTTATTCCTGTTTCGCTAATGGCGGCTATTATATTGAACCCACCTCTATTTTAAAGATTACAGATAAATACGACAATGTACTTTACGAACATAATCCCGAAAAGACCCAGGTCATGAGTGAGGATACGGCCTACTCCATGAACACAATGCTGAAAGCGACAATCCAAAGCGGTACTGGTACTAAAGCCGCTATCGGCAGACCTGCCGCCGGCAAAACCGGTACTACCCAGCTGCCAGACGCTTTCGGTAACAGAAAAGGCAATAAAGACTCCTGGTGGGCAGGATATACCCCTGACATAGTGGGTATCTGCTGGATGGGATTTGACAGCGACTATTATGTCGATCCTGATACCGGCGAAAAGACTCCCCAATACATGGTAAATGTATTCGGCGGTCAATATCCAGCGACTGTTTGGAAACGTATTGTTCAAGTGGCCTTGGAAGATGTACCGGCAAGTGACTGGGAAAAACCAGATGGCTATAACATAGGCATAGAT
>CAWVFN010000098.1:0-16802 GCA_963928475.1 Bacillota bacterium | reverse complement strand
ACAACAATAATTAAAAAAGGAATTGAACCGCATTACGCAAAATATTTATTAGGTCATTCAAAAATATCTACAACAATGGACATCTATGCCAAGATTAAACCTTCTGACTGCCTTGACAGTTTAAAGAAAATAGGAATGGCTTAATTAAAAAAAAGTGCTTAAAAAGTGCTTGCAGAAAAATATTTAATTGAATTATGGCTTTGCAAATAATTCCGTTTGTGTTATTATTTAACTAAAACGGCTTTTAATATATTTCTACGATTTACATATATATATTGTAGGTATTTTTGCGTGAAAGGGGAAATTATGTTAGGCAAGACAAATTCAGCTTCTTTATATGGTTTAGAGGCTTATCCCGTTTCCGTAGAAGCAGATATATCCAATGGTCTACCTGGCTTTGAGATAGTTGGTCTTCCCGACACTGCGGTACGTGAAAGTCGGGAGCGGGTAAAAGCTGCGATAAAGAATTCCGGCTATCAGTTTCCCAATAAGAAAATAGTCATCAATCTGGCACCTGCTGATTTACGAAAAGACGGTACAATTTTAGATTTACCCATTGCCGTGGCAATATTGATAGCCACTGGTCAGTTAACGATCCCTGAGTGGGCGGAAAATTGTTATTTTTTGGGAGAATTATCTTTAGACGGCGGTATTACCTCAGTCAATGGAGTTTTGCCCTTGGTAAACGGTATAGGTAAAGTCTAGGAACAAACAGCTGTTTTTTTACCTGCCGCCAACGGTGCTGAGGGAGCATTAAACCGTCGGGTCAAAATATATCCATTAGCTAATTTGAGAGAGCTTACTGAGATATTTCAGGGTGAAAGAACCATGGAACCCCTTGAATGCAGCGGGGATGATTTTAATTTTGCTGTTTTCCCTGTCAGCAGTAACACTATAGACATGAAGGACATCAAAGGTCAGCAAAATGTTAAGCGTGGTTTGGAGATTGCCGCCGCTGGCGGACATAATGTTTTTATGTTAGGTGTACCGGGATCTGGTAAAACTCTTTTGGCTAGAAGTATGCCTACTATTTTACCTCCCCTTACCGAAGAGGAGGCTTTAGAGTGTACTTGTCTTTATAGTCTTGCCGGAGAACTTAACGGCAAACATTTAATCAAGGAGCGCCCTTTTCGTAGTCCTCATCATACATCATCGGCGGTAAGTCTTATAGGTGGTGGTGCCTATCCTAAGCCGGGAGAGATAAGTATGGCTTATCATGGCATTCTTTTCCTCGATGAAATGGTGGAATTCCCTAAAAATGTTTTGCAGGTTTTGCGCCAGCCTTTAGAGGATAGAATAATACATATTTCCCGGGCTTCAGGATCCTTTACTTTTCCCGCCGATTTTCAGCTGATAGGAGCTTCCAATCCTTGTCCCTGCGGTTATTATGGTGATCCGGAAAAGGCTTGTACCTGTACCCGTAGTCAAAGGCAGAAATATTTCAATCGTTTAGGCGGGCCTTTGTTGGATAGAATTGATTTGCAAATAGAGGTCAACCGTTTGACTTTTGCTGAGTTAAACTCGCCTGGGGAGGAGGAGCCTTCTGCCGTAATCAGGGAGCGAGTTATTAAAGCCAGAGAAATACAGCGGCAACGGTATCGGGATCTGGGTTTTGTGACTAACGCTCAGCTTAATAGAAAGCATTTTAAGGATTTTTGTGTCTTAGAGTCTTCTGCCGCGAAGATACTGGAGAAAATATTTGACCGTATGCATTTAAGTGCCAGAGCTCATGACAGGATTATAAAAGTTGCCCGTACTATTGCTGATTTAAGGGGCTGTGAAACAATAACAGCGGAACACATTTTGGAGGCGGCACAGTACCGCTCTTTAGATAGAATTTAAGAGGAAAAAGAAAATGAAAACTGTAATAAAAGGTATGACCTTAAATTATATTGATGAAGGAGCGGGAATCCCCATAGTTTTGCTCCATGGTTGGGGTTGTAATTGTGGTCATTGGGCGTCTTTAACTGGTTTTTTAAAAAGCAAATACAGGGTCATTGTTCCGGACATTCCCGGCTTTGGCGAAAGTCAGGAGCCTGAGGAGGTCTGGGGCACTGAAGAATACGCTGATTTTTTTGCGGCTTTTTTCCAGGAATTAGGTTTGGTTAGACCGGTAGTAGCTGGTCATTCCAACGGCGGACGTATAGCAATAGCCTTAGGAGCCAGAATGCTATGCTCCCGCATTGTTCTAACGGACAGTGCTGGTATAAAGCCGAAAAGATCGGCGGATTATTATGTAAAAGTATATTCTTACAAAGCCATGAAGAAGGCCCTTTCATTGCCTGGCTTAAAGAGTAAGAAAGAAGCCATACTGGAAAGACGGCGTCAGAAATCTGGTTCCGCTGATTATCAGGCCGCCAGTCCTAAAATGCGTCAGATTCTCTCTCGTGTAGTCAATGAGGATCTTACTCCACAGTTAGCAAAGATTACAGTACCTACTTTATTGGTTTGGGGCAGTGAGGATACGGCAACACCATTATCTGATGGTAAAACCATGGAGGGTATTTTACAAAAAGCAGGCAGTGATTGTGCTCTTATTGTTTTTCAGGGCAGAGGTCACTATGCCTTTTTAGAGGAGCAGCAGCGTTTTAACCGTATTTTTGAGTCTTTCATCCAGCCTATGGAGGTAAAATAATGGATATACTGTCAGTATTTTGGATAATTTTATCTTTGCCCTTTCTTTTTTGGTCAATACTAAGTTTAAAGTATCAGCTTCATATGCTGCAGCAGAATTCCTACCGCAATGAGCGGTATTCTTTGTGGCTGCGTACTAAGGGACAGGGTGATAAACGGCGTTTATTGGCCTTTTTGGCTGTTGTACCTCTTTTCTTTGGTATAGTTGGCAATTATGTGTCACTGTTTATTTGGGCTCTCAGTTATCTTATTTTTATCCAATCCCGAGATAAAACACCGGCCAAAAAGCCTTTGGTCTTTACGGCCAGAGCTAAGAGACTATTTGCGGTGGCTTTAGCCTTATATTTTATACCTGCCCTTCTGCTTATTGTTCTTGTTTTGGGCGGTGATATGTCAGCGGCGCAAAGGGCTGTTGCTTTAGTTGTGCTGATACTTATGAATTATTTTTCTTGGTTCTTTTTGGCTTTGGCCAATATTTTATTGCAGCCTTTGGAGGAACATAAGAAAACGGCCTATTTTTTAGATGCTCAGCGTCTTCTCGCCGAGAATCCGAACTTGATAAAAATAGCTATTACTGGCAGTTTTGGCAAGACTTCAGTTAAACACATTCTCAACAAAATAATGGAAGAAAAATACCATACTTTAATGCCGCCGGGAAGCTATAATACACCTATGGGTATAACGATAACAGTGCGTGAACAGTTAAATCCTTTGCATCAGGCCTTTATAACTGAAATGGGCGCTAAGCAAAGAGGTGATGTTAAGGAGCTCTGTCAGCTGGTTCATCCTACCTATGGTATCTTAACCGCCATAGGTGAGCAGCATTTGGAAACCTTTGGCACTTTTGAAAATATAATAGAGACAAAGTGCGAACTTCTCGATGCTTTACCTGCTGATGGTATTGCTGTACTTAATTTTGATGATGAGAATATCAGAAAAAACGCTTACCGTGTTAAGGGGAAAGTCGTCTCTTATGGTTTAGAGGGAGAAAACTTAGATTACTGGGCCAGGGATATTTCCTACAATAACAGGGGTATGGAGTTCGTTGTGGAGACGCCCAGCGGTGAATCTGAGATTATTAGGACTAAATTATTGGGTAAACACAATGTTTATAATATCGTAGCGGCTATTGCTATGGCGAAAGAAATGGGTTTGACTTTAGCCCAGGCTAAAAAAGCTGTTGCAACTCTTCCCCCGGTGGAACACCGTTTAGAATTAAAGGTGCATAGTAATGGCTTGATCGTTATTGATGATGCCTTTAACGCTAATCCAGTAGGCGCCAAAGCGGCGATGGATGTTTTAGCGGCGATGAAAGGCGGCAGGAAGTTTTTAATTACCCCTGGCATGGTAGAATTAGGTGCCATGGAGGAAGAGGAAAATATGAAGTTCGGCAAAGCTGCCGCGGTTGCTTGTGACTACATAGCTTTAGTTGGTGTCAAACAGACAGAGCCTATAAAACGAGGTATTTTAGACGCGGGTTTTCCTGAGGATCATTTATTCATTGCCGAGGATTTAAAGGCGGCTAATACTTATGTTTATGGTAAGGCGAGATCTGGTGACATCATACTTTACGAAAATGACTTACCTGATACATATAATGAGAAATAAAGGGGAGGAAGTACAATGAAAACAACAGTTGGTTTAATTTTCGGTTGTCCTTCTGTAGAGCATGAGGTAGCAATTATATCGGCGCTTCAGGCCATGCAATCATTAGATAAAGATAAGTATGAACCTGTACCCATCTATATTTCTAAAGACGGCCAGTGGTATATGGGAGAGGCTTTAAAGGATATAGAGAGATTCAAGGATATGAAGGGTCTCTTAAATGACTGCCAAAAAGTTATTGTTACACCTAACGCCAATGATGGAACCGCGTTTCTTTATCCCAAGGGTTTGTTCAGCAAAAAGCCGCTGGCTAAAATAGATTTATTTTTACCGGTAATGCATGGTACCTATGGGGAAGACGGCTGTCTGCAAGGTTTTTTAGAGTTAACTCAAATACCTTATACTGGTCCCGGCGTTTTGGCTTCAGCCGTAGGTATGGATAAAGTAGCTCAGAAGGCTTTATGTAAAATGGGCGGCATACCAGTTTTGGATTGTTTTTGGTTTTATAGCGGTGAGTGGTCTCTGCGCGAAGGGGAGCTGGTAGATCTCATTGAGGCAAAATTCAATTATCCAGTAATAGTAAAACCGGCTGATTTAGGTTCCAGTGTAGGTATTAATATCGCCCACGAGAGATTGGAACTGGTGGAAGCTATATCTGATGCAGTACAGTACTCCCAGAAGGTTTTAGTGGAACCAGCTATCAGTAATTTAAAGGAAGTGAACATAGCAGTATTAGGCGATGCTGAGGAAGCGGAAGTATCCGTACTGGAAGAGCCCATTAGCTCTGGTGAGTTGTTATCCTTTAAAGATAAGTATTTACAGGATGAAGGGGCCAAGTCATCAGGTATGGCAAGCTTAAAGAGAAAAATACCAGCGGACATACCAGAAGAGCAGAGTGAAACCATAAAGAAAATAGCCTTAGACGCTTTTTACTGCTTGAATGGAGCCGGCGTTTGGCGTTTAGACTTTATGATAGATATGGATAACGGCAGGATATATCTTAATGAGGTCAATACTATTCCAGGTTCTCTTTCCTTTTATTTATGGGAGCCTAAGGGACTTAGCTATCCTGAACTTTTAGAACGTCTGATCGAAATAGCTTTGCGTATCAAACGCAGAAGAGATAACACTGTAAAATATTATGACAGCAATATTTTGGCTCAAGGTGGATTCAAGGGGAAGAAGTAATTCATGTCTGGATCTGAACGGGAGAAGAAATATTTAATAGGTTTAGGCCAAATCAATGAAATGAGCCATGCGGATCTTGCTCATTTGATGCGGTATTTTGGCGATCCTGAGGAAGCATGGAAGAAATATCGCTTATGGTACAAAGTTTTAGATTTAGCGAAGCCAAAGGTTGACGTTTTAGTTAGAGCCAGGAAGGAACTGGATTTAGAAGCGATTTATCGTTACAGCTCTTCCATAGGTGTTAAAATCGCTTCTCAGGCGGATAATAATTATCCAGCCGCTTTTCGTCATATTTACGATCCGCCGTATTTTATTTATTATTTTGGGGAATTACCTAAAGAAGACGATTTCTGTCTTACTATAGTAGGCTCACGTGTACATTCTGATTACGGCAGGGATCTGGCAAAGCGCACGGCAAAAGAGTTGGTAAAGATCGCTGGCACTACCATAGTAAGCGGTATGGCTGAGGGTATAGACGCTATTGCTCATTGGGCGGCTCTTAACGCTGGCGGTAAAACCGTGGCCATATTGGGCAACGGTATAGACAAGATTTATCCTGCCAGTAACAGTAAGTTATATCATGAAATAAAAGAGCGGGGCTGTATTATTAGTGAATTTCCTTTAGGCTATCAGAGCTATGGCCGCAATTTCCCCAAGCGCAACAGATTGATGAGCGCTTTAGGCAGAGGTGTCATTGTTATTGAAGCCCACCGGGGCAGTGGAGTATTTCACACAGTATCCCATGGCTTGGATCAGGGTAAGGATATTTTCGCTTTTCCTGGTTCCGTATTTGAACCCGGCAGTTATGGTTCCCATTTCTTTATCAAAGAAGGTACGGCCAAACCTGTTTTTAGTACCAATGATATACTTGAGGAATATTTTGATATTGATTTATTGTACAGAGATAGCGATATATCATCAGAGAAGAGAGATTTTTCTTCCTATGAGCCTAATGAACGTCGTATATTAGAAGGTTTAGCTAGAGGAGAATTATCCTTTGACGCCCTGGTTCGTATAAGCGGCATGGAACCGGGTGCCTTAAATTCTCTACTGGCGTTATGGGAAGTAGAAGGAATAGTTGCCAAGCGTCCAGGACAGGTTTACGCTTTGGCGAATTATATAGATGAGGTGGAAGATGAGTAAATACCTGGTAGTTGTAGAGTCACCTACAAAAGCCAAAAGTTTCAGCAAGTTTTTAGGCAAAAACTATAAAGTTATGTCCTCCATGGGTCATACTAGGGATCTGCCTAAAAGCAAAATGGGCATAGATATAGAAGATAATTTTAAACCCCATTATATAACTATACGTGGTAAGGGTGAGTTGTTGAAGGAATTGAAAAAAAATGCTAAGGCAGCCGATAAGGTATTATACGCCGCTGACCCTGACCGCGAGGGGGAAGCCATCGCCTGGCATCTTAAACAGTATATAGAAGGCAATAAAGAGGGAGAGGATAAGAATCCCGATGAACTTTGCCGCGTTGTCTTTAATGAGGTTACAAAGGACGCGGTGATGGAAGGAATAAAGCATCCCCGAGCTATTGACAGGAATTTAGTTTTGGCGCAGCAGAGCAGACGTTTACTTGACCGTTTAGCTGGTTACAAGTTGAGTCCCCTTCTTTGGAAAAAAGTAAGGAAGGGGCTTTCCGCCGGACGTGTTCAAAGTGTGGCTGTCCGTCTTATTTGTGAGCGGCAAAAAGAAATAGATGAATTTGTTGCCGAAGAATACTGGAGTTTGGATGGTGATTTTTGTCATAATGATGATGAGTTTAACGCCAAGCTGCTAAAGATAAACAATAAGAAGGCGGATATAAAGGATAAAGAGCATATGGATGCCATACTTAAAGACTTAGAGGGAGCGGAGTATGCCATTACCAAGGTGCAGAAAAAGGACAGGAAGAAAGCCCCATCACCGCCTTTTACTACAAGCAGTATGCTTCAGGAAGCCAATAATAAATTGAATTTTACCAATAAACGTACGATGCAAGTAGCCCAGCAGCTTTTTGAAGGAGTGTCTTTAGGCGGCACCAATGCCGGTTTGATTACTTATATGCGTACTGATTCGGTACGCATAGCCGATGTGGCCCAGCAGGAAGCTTTAACTTATATTGGTGCTAATTATGGCTCCAAGTTTTGTCCTTCTAAGCCCAGGCAATATGTTAAAGGCGCCAGAGCGCAAAATGCCCATGAGGCTATACGTCCAACATCGGTGGAGCGCACTCCCGCATCTGTTAAACAATATCTTACCCAATCCCAATATAGATTGTATAAACTTATCTGGGATAGGTTTATAGCCAGCCAAATGGCTGATGCTGAGGTGGAAAGTACTAACTATGATATTGTAACCAGAGGTTATACTTTTAGGGCTTCTGGTTCAGTAGTTATATTCCCTGGTTTTATGAAGGTCTATAAGAATGAAAAAAAAGATGAGGTTTTGCCTGATATTAAAGAGGGTGAAAAGGTAGAACTGAAAGAATTTCATCCGGAACAGCATTTTACTCAGCCACCTGCCGCCTATACAGAAGGCACCTTTACTAAAACCCTGGAAAAATTGGGTATAGGACGCCCCAGCACTTATGTGACTATCATAGAGACTATTGTTACCAGGGGTTATGTTTCCAGAAAAGATAAGACATTTCATCCCACGGAATTAGGTATAGTTGTAAATGATTTACTGATGGAATATTTTCCTGATATACTGAATGTTGAGTTTACGGCTATAATGGAAGATGATCTTGATAAGGTAGAAAAAGGTACTATGGCCTGGGATGAGGTTTTGCGTAATTTCTATGAACCGTTTTCCAAGAAGCTGGCTGTTGCCGAGGAAGCCATAGGAGAAGTGGATTTACAGGATGAGGAATCTGATATAGTCTGTGAATTGTGCGGCCGTAAAATGGTTTATAAGATGGGACGTTATGGCAAGTTTTTGGCTTGTCCCGGCTATCCTCAGTGCCGCAATGTAAAGTCTGTAGATAAAGATGGCAACTTAGTAGAAGAGGAGTCAGAGGAAAGTGATGTAGTCTGCGAAAACTGTGGCGCCAAGATGGTAGTCAAACGGGGACGCTATGGTAAGTTTTTAGCTTGTCCCAATTATCCTCAATGTAAGAATATCAAATCGATAGACGAGGAGATAGGGGTCAAATGTGAAAAATGCGGCGGTCAATTAGTAAAGAAACGCAGTAAAAAGGGTAAGGTCTTTTATGGCTGCAAAAACTACCCTTCTTGCGATACTATATATTGGAATTTGCCGGTGGAAGATATCTGTCCTCATTGCGGCCGTCATTTAGTGTCTAAGACCAATAAAAAACAGGAAACAATAGTATACTGTGAGAATAAAGACTGTCCCGGCAATATCAAGGAGGATAAAAAGCCATCAAAGGGAAAACAAGGGAGCGGCAAAAAAGAGTGAGCGAGGTAATTAGGATAATAGGCGGAGGTTTAGCTGGCTGTGAAAGTGCCTGGCAGATAGCGCGCCGAGGTCATAAAGCGATTATCTATGAAATGCGTCCGAATAAAATGACGCCTGCACATAAAACTGCTGATTTAGCTGAACTGGTTTGCAGTAATTCACTGCGGGCTGCCAATGTGGAAAATGCCGTTGGCCTTTTAAAGGAAGAGATGCGGCGGCTTGATTCTCTTATCATGCGGGCGGCGGATGAGACAGCGGTTCCTGCCGGCGGTGCTTTGGCTGTTGATAGGAATAAATTTTCTAAGTTTATAGAATCAGAACTTCTGGCCACTGAAAAAGTAGATATTATTCGCGGCGAGGTGGAGCATATTCCGGAAGATGGTGTAGTGGTAATTGCCACTGGTCCTCTTACCAGTGAATCTTTAAGCAAAAAGTTATCAGAGCTTTCCCAAGCTGAGGATTTGTATTTCTATGACGCGGTAGCGCCGATATTAAGCGGTGATTCTATCAATATGGAAGTAGCGTTTTGGGCTTCACGTTATGATAAGGGCGAGGCTTCATATATTAATTGCCCCATGACCAAAGACGAGTATTACGCCTTTTATGAAGCCTTAATAGAGGCGGAGCTTTTTAAAGCCCATGAATTTGAGAAGATTAAATTTTTTGAGGGCTGTATGCCTATTGAAGCCATGGCGTTTAGGGGCAGAGAAACAATGTGTCACGGCCCCTTAAAACCTGTTGGTCTCGTGGATCCTCGTACCGGGAAACAGCCCTATGCTGTGGTACAGTTACGTAAAGAGGATAGAGAAGGCCGTTTATTTAACATGGTAGGTTTTCAGACCCATCTTCTCAGGGGTGAGCAGGAACGGGTTTTCCGGATGATTCCAGGATTGGAAAAGGCGGAGTTTTTACGTTATGGCATGATACATCGTAATACCTATATAAATTCCCCTCGGATTTTGGATGCGGCTTTAGAAGCTAAAAAAAGAAAAGGGTTATTTTTTGCTGGTCAGCTTACGGGGGTAGAGGGTTATGTTGAGTCGGCGTCTAATGGACTCGTAGCTGGCATAAATGCTGTTAGGGCTTTAGAAAGACGGGAACGGGTTATCTTTCCGCCGGAAACAGCTATTGGTGCCTTGACTAATTATGTGGCTTGCGGCGGCACCGGAAAATTTGAACCCATGAACATCTCCTTTGGACTCATCAGTCCTTTAGGAGAACGCATACGCAAGAAAAGGGAAAAGAACGCGGCTTTAGCCCGTCGTTCTCTTGAGATATTAAGGGATATTGATGTGAGATGAAATATCTTTTACAGTCCTATAAAAACTATTTAGAAACGGAAAAGGGAGCTTCTCCCCATACTATTACGGCTTATATCAAGGACATAGAGAATTTTTTGGCTTATTTAACCCGTGAGGAGCAGGAGTCAGACCCCAGAACTGCGGATCACTTGGTCATACGCGGTTATTTAAGCAGTTTACAAAAGTCTGGTCTCTCTAAGACGTCATTGGCCCGAAAAACCTCTTCACTGCGGAGCTATTATAAATATTTACTGCGGGAGGGTATGATAGAAACCAACCCTATGGAGCTTATTTCAGCGCCAAGGGAGTATAAAAAACTGCCAAAATTTATTGAATATGAAACTTTAGAGGCTTTGTTTGCTTTGCCAGACAATAGTCCCGCTGGTTTAAGGGATCGCGCTATTTTAGAAGTCCTTTACGGTTGTGGACTTAGGGTCTCTGAATTATGTTCCTTAACATTAACACAGATTAACTTTTCTTTAGGGTATATAAGGGTTTTGGGCAAAGGCAATAAGGAGCGAATAGTGCCTTTGGGTAGTTGTGCGGAGACGGCGTTGAAAAGTTATTTAAATGACGGCAGAGTACATTTATTGAAAAATGATGAGATTAAAGCTGTCTTTTTGAATCAAAAAAACGGCAATGCTATAACTGCCAGAGCGGTGAGGGATATTATCAACAAATATGTTAACCGCATGGCGGCTAATTTAAAGGTCTCTCCCCATATGCTGCGTCATTCTTACGCTACACATATGCTGGACAGAGGAGCGGACATTCGTATTATTCAGGAGCTGCTGGGACACGAGAGCTTATCGACAACACAAATATATACTCATATTACTAAGTCTCATATGTTGGAGGTTTATAAAAACTCTCATCCGCGTTCCTGAGACTGTGAAAGGAAGGATATTATGAAAATAGAAGCTACCACCATAGTAGGGGTGAAAAAAGACGGCAAGACAGCTATCGCTGGTGACGGACAAGTCACCTTGGGAGAATCTGTGATAATGAAAAATAACGCCAGAAAAGTAAGACGTCTTTTCGGTGGCAAGGTGGCGGCTGGTTTTGCTGGTTCTGTTGCAGATGCCTTCACGTTATTTGATAAGTTTGAGATAAAATTAGGAGAATATAACGGCAGCCTGATGCGGGCCGCGGTAGAGTTGGTCAAGGAGTGGCGTACAGATAAGTATTTACAGAAGCTGGAGGCGATGCTGCTTGTGGCGGATAAGGATTGTATGCTGATTATCTCCGGCGGCGGTGAAATAATAGAGCCCGACGATGGTATAGTGGCTATAGGCAGTGGTGGTAATTATGCTTTAGCCGCTGGCAAAGCCTTGCTGCGCCATAGTGATCTTTCGGCTAAGGAGATAGCGGGGGAAGCTATGAAAATAGCTGCCAGTATTTGTGTGTATACTAACGATCATATAATCATAGAAGAAATCGAGGATTAAATAATATGAAAGAAATGACACCCAGCGAGATAGTAATGGAACTTGATAAATATATCATAGGCCAGGACAATGCCAAGCGCAGTGTAGCTATTGCTTTACGCAACCGTTATCGCCGCAAGAATGTGGCTGATGCCCTTAGGGAGGATATCATTCCTAAGAACATTATTATGATAGGTCCTACTGGGGTGGGTAAAACAGAAATTGCCCGTCGTTTGGCTAAATTGGTAAACGCTCCCTTTGTTAAGGTAGAGGCCACAAAATTTACGGAAGTAGGCTATGTTGGCAGAGATGTGGATTCCATAATCAGAGATTTAGTGGAAAACGCGGTGGCCATAGTTAAAGCTGATCGCTTAGCGGTGGTCAAGAAAAAAGCTGAAAAAAACGCGGAGAACCGTTTGGTTAACGCTTTAATGATCCAGGGATATGGTAAGGATATGGAGGAACCAGAAGAGCTTTTAACCCAAAACGAACAAAACGCCAGGCGCCGTAAATACATACGTCGCTTATTGGCCAGCGGTGAACTGGATAAAGAGACCCTGGAAATTGAGGTGGAGGAAACTCCCGGCGCTGTCATGTTAGGCGGTATGGATGATATGGGTATGAACCTTGGTGATGTCTTAGGCAGCATGATGCCGACTAAGATGAAGAAGCGCCGGGTCACCACTAAAGAAGCCTTGCGTATTTTTACCCAGGAGGAAAGTGCTAAACTTATAGATATGGATGAGGTATCCGCAGAGGCCATTGACAGAGCGGAGCAAATGGGGATAGTATTTTTAGATGAGATCGATAAAATAGCTGTCTCTGATACAAAAAACGGCGTAGATGTCAGCCGCGGCGGCGTACAGCGGGATATTTTGCCTTTAGTTGAGGGAGCAACTGTAAACACGAAACATGGACCTTGCCGCACAGATCATATTTTGTTTATTGCTGCTGGAGCCTTTCATGTAGCCAAACCCTCGGATCTTATGCCGGAACTGCAAGGTCGTTTTCCCATCAGAGTTGAGTTGGACAGTTTAAAGAAGGATGATTACCGTCTGATTTTGAAAGAGCCGGAAAATTCTTTATTAAAACAGTACGCTGAGCTTCTTAAGGCAGACGGTGTGTATATTGAGTTTACCGATGATGGCATAGACGCTATGGCTGATATCGCTGATGAGGCTAATCATCAGTCGGAAAACATCGGTGCTAGACGTTTGCACACAATTATGGAAAAGGTTTTGGAAGACCTGCTCTTTTCTGCTCCCGATCTTATGCGGGGCAATGTAACAGTTGACTCGTCTTATGTCAATGAAAAGATGTCTGGGATCCTTAAACGTGATGATCTCAGTAAGTATATTTTATAATTTTAGATTTAAGTAGACTTATTGATTTAGCAGTTAGTTTAAGAGTTATTTTTTAACAATTAGAGAATAAAAATCTCTTGCATGATAATAAACTTTGTGATAACATATATGAGAAAACGCACGGATTGGGAATTTTTCCGCCGGTGCCCGGATTTAGGGTGGTGGAAAATGATGAAAAATCCGGAGGTTTAAACAAAAGGAGGAAAAAAGTAACATGGCAGTAATTTCAATGAAACAGCTTTTAGAAGCAGGTGTCCATTTTGGACATCAGACCCGTCGCTGGAACCCTAAAATGGCTCCCTATATTTTTACGGAAAGAAACGGTATCTATATTATCGACTTGCAGAAAACCGTAAAGAAAATAGACGAAGCTTATGATTTCATTAAGGAAACAGTGGCGGAAGGCAAATCCATTCTCTTTGTTGGCACTAAAAAACAAGCTCAAGATGCCATTAAAGACGAGGCGGAACGCTGTGGTATGTTTTACGTCAACCAGAGATGGCTTGGCGGACTTATGACAAATAATAAAACCATCCAGAAACGTATTGATTTTATGCGCAATGTGGAAAAGATGGAAGAAGACGGCACTATGGAGCTATTGCCTAAAAAAGAAGTAGCGCAGTTGGAAGGCCAAAAAGAAAAGTTGGAAAAATTCTTAGGCGGCATCAAGGAAATGAAAGATTTGCCTGGCGCTCTTTTTGTAGTCGATCCTAAAAAGGAACGTATAGCTATAGCCGAAGCCAGAAAACTCAATATTCCTATAGTGGCTATTGTCGACACTAACTGTGACCCTGAGGAAGTGGATTATGTTATTCCCGGTAATGACGACGCTATCCGTGCCGTTAAATTATTGGTAGCCAGAATGGCTGACGCGGTAATTGAAGGTAATCAGGGTATGTCCATGGCTGAGGCGGAAACTGATGTTGAAGCTGTGGAAGAAGCAGAAGCGGAAGTAACGGAAGAGTAAAAAATTAGCGGGGTTCATGTTTTACAATAAAATATACTCCCCGCTTTTTCATATATAATAGGAGGAATTTACAGATATGGTAACCGCGAAAATGGTAAAAGAACTTCGGGAGAAAACCGGAGCTGGTATGATGGATTGTAAAAAAGCCCTTTCTGAAGTTGACGGGGATATGGATAAGGCTATTGACTTTTTAAGAGAAAAAGGTTTAGCTGCCGCTAGCAAAAAATCCAGCCGTATAGCGGCTGAGGGTATAGTTGAAAGCTGCATTTCTGAGGATGGCAAAAAAGGCGTTGTGGTAGAAATAAACTGTGAAACTGACTTCGTGGCCAAAAATGATGATTTCCGTAAGTTTGCCGCTGATGTAGCTCTTCAAGCTTTGGACACTAAGGCCGCTGATATAGAAGAGTTTATGGCCGAGTCCTGGAAAGATGACACTTCTAAAACCGTTAAAGATGTACTTACTGAGCTTATTGCTGTTATCGGTGAAAATATGACTGTTAGAAGATTTGAACAGGTAGAAGCCGCTGACGGCTGTGTTGCTGGTTATATTCACGGTGCTGGTAAAATAGGTGTTTTGGTACAGGCGAAAACCGATGTGGTTAATGATGAGGTTAAGACCTGTCTGCGTAATGTAGCCATGCAGGTGGCGGCTATGTCGCCTAAATATGTTTCCCGTGATGAGGTTCCGGCTGATTATTTAGAACATGAAAAATCTATTCTTTTAGCCCAGGCTAAAGAAGAGAATCCCAATAAACCCGAGAATATTATAGAAAAAATGATTACTGGACGTTTGAATAAGGAAATGAAGGAAATATGCCTTTTAGATCAGGCTTACGTTCAGGACAGTGATATGACTGTTGCTCAGTATGTAGCTAAAGTCGGCAAAGAAGCCGGCGCTGATTTGGGGATAGTGGCTGCTGTTCGTTTCCAGACCGGTGAAGGTATGGAAAAGAAACAGGACGATTTTGCTGACGAAGTCAATAATATGTTTAAAAAAGATTGAAGTAAATATAAATAATGGCTGGTGAATAGAAATGTGGGCAGAGCCGATATATAAGAGAGTTGTTTTAAAGTTAAGCGGTGAGGCGTTAGCCGGTGAGGCAGGTTATGGAATAGAGCAGGATATGTTGAACTTCCTGGCACGTCAGATCAATGAATTGCGTGATTTAGGCGTTGATGTCCTTGTCGTTGTTGGCGGAGGTAATATATGGCGGGGTATTGCTGGCTCCAAAAAGGGAATGGATCGAGCTACCGCTGATTATATGGGTATGTTAGCCACGGTAATGAACAGCTTAGCTTTGCAGAGTGCTTTAGAAAATATCGGTATACATACCAGAGTACAGTCCGCCATAGAGATGAGACAGATAGCCGAGCCTTATATCAGACGTAAAGCAGAACGTCATTTGGAAAAGGGCAGGGTAGTTATATTTGGTGCCGGTACTGGGAATCCCTATTTTTCTACAGACACAACAGCGGCATTGAGAGCGGCAGAACTGGAAGCTGACGCTATCCTGATGGCTAAAAAGGTGGATGGAGTTTACAATTCTGATCCTAAAACCAATCCGGAAGCTAAGAAGTTTGACAAACTTTCTTTCATGGACATTATTGAGAAGGAATTAGGTGTAATGGATTCCACCGCGGCCTCGCTTTGTAAGGATAATAATATTCCTATAGTAGTATTTAATATTAACAAAGACGGCAATATGCGCAAAGCTGTATTAGGTGAAAATGTTGGTACAGTTGTTGGAGGTGAACTCAATGATTAAAGAATACTTGTCCGACGCTGAGGAGCGTATGGGTAAAACCGCTGACGCTCTGAAAAGAGACCTTGCTACTTTAAGGGCAGGAAGGGCTAATCCTTCTTTATTGAATAAAATTGAGGTTGATTATTATGGTGTTATGACGCCGATCAATCAGACCGCCAATATCTCTGCCCCTGACAGCAGAACTATTTTGGTACAGCCTTGGGATAAAAGCACCCTTAAAGCTATTGAGAAGGCTATTTTAAGTTCAGATTTGGGTCTAAATCCCAATAATGACGGTACCGTTGTCCGTATCGCGATTCCTCCTTTGACTGAGGAAAGAAGAAAAGAACTGGTTAAAGTTGTGAAGAAGAAAGGTGAGGACGCGAAAGTAGCGGTGAGGAATATCAGACGAGAGCTTATAGAGGATCTGAAAAAGCTGGAAAAAGGCCATGAGGTATCAGAAGATGATGTTGGCCGTGGCTTGGATGAGGCTCAAAAAATCACGGAAAAAGGCATAAAACGTCTGGATGATATTATCGCCGCTAAGGAAGCGGAAATTATGGAAGTTTAATTTGGGTCTTAATGCTATGCATTTAATAGACTAAAAATTTAAGGGAGGTGTAGATAACATGTATAGAATTACAGATGAATGCACCGCTTGCGGCACTTGCGCTGACGAATGCCCCAGCGAAGCTATCAAAGAAGGCGACATTTATGAAATCGATCAGGATATTTGCACTGAATGTGGTACCTGCATTGATTCCTGCCCCAATGATGCCATTGTTGAAGAATAATCTGTTTAGCTATAAACAATACCTTAAGGTAGCGTTTTATCGCAAGTTTACAACAGAGAGTGCTTAATTGGTGCTTAAAACAATGAAAAAGAGTGAACTTTAAAGTCCACTCTTTTTTTATTTTTTTAAACTAAAAATAATTTTGTACTAATAGCGCCGGGGGATTTTACTTTTCTTCTTGTTCTTGTTCTTGTTCTTTTAAATACTCTTTGATAGCGTTTCTTAATACTTCTGTACGGGTAGTTCCTTCTGACGCTATCTTTTCATCAAATGCTGCTACAAGCTCTTTTTTTAATTTCAAAGTAATGCGACTGTATGCTTTTTTATCATACTTGTCTTTCACCTGCCAGCTTGTCTTGCCCATTGACACC
>CAWVFN010000097.1:0-11654 GCA_963928475.1 Bacillota bacterium | reverse complement strand
ACGCAGGGCAAAACCGAGAATCATCAGACAAAGCAGTGGCAGTACCACATTTAAAGAAATTATGAAGTTTTCCACGGTTTCACCTCCTCGGGAAAATATAAGAAGACACAGCAGAGCATAATCTTATGCCCTGCTGTGTATGAATATCCTTTTTAAAACTTATTTTTTCTTCTTTTTTCTGTCCTTACCAAAATGTACTGTTAAATCATGGTAAACTGAACCGGAAAGACAAATACTGGAATAACCACCGGCTGTAATACCAATTATCAGACACAGTACAAATATTCTAGTAGTCTCACCGCCAAAGAAGAACAGGGCAAACAGTGTAAGCAACGTAGTAATTACTGTATTAAAAGAACGGGCTAATGTTTGATTAACACTATCGTTGATCAATTCCTTAAAGTGATCAGCCTTATAGTTGGGTTGATTTTCTCTAACCCTGTCAAAAATAACAATAGTAGCGTTAATGGAGTAACCTATTACTGTTAAAATAGCGGCAATAAAGGAACTGCTTATTTCCAGCTGGAAAATTGTGCAGAAAGCCAAAAGTATGGCCGCGTCATGTACAAGGGTAATAATGGAAGATACGCCAAAAAGGAATTTAAAACGTATACTGATATAGACAAGCATCAGAGCACAGGCAATAACAAGAGCCAAAATTGCGCTTTGCGTCAATTCCTTGCCTATGGTGGGACCAACCACCTCATTCCTGTCTACAGTATAGGAACCAAATTCCGCCTCAATATCAGCCATCATGGAATTGGTATCCTCTTCGGACATGACCTCGGTTCTGATAATATATGTCTCATTACTGTCTTCTTCCTGTACTAAAGGAGTCTGATCCACATAATTACCGACAAAAGAACGAAGATCCGTAACATTTACAGGCTCGTCAAAGGTGAGCTGCATATAGTTGCCGCCTTTAAAGTCGATACCTAAATTAAAACCTTGTATGAAAAATGATATTATACCAGCTAAAATTATAAGACAGGGTATAGCGTACCAGATTTTTCTTTTACCGATTATATTGAAGGATTTATCTTTTAAACTCATATCATCCACCCCCCTTATGACCGGTACAAGGAACGCTTGCTCAATTTCTCGTCTTTGGCGCAGATATTAAGCAGGTACCTGCTGAAAACAACGGCTGTAAACATACTGGCTAAAACACCAAGGCTTAAGGTGATGGCAAAACCCTTGATAGAGCTTACGCCAAAATAGAACAAGACAACCGTAGCGATAAGAGTAGTGACATTGGCATCTAAGATAGCTTTAAAAGCTCTCTGGAAACCACTGCCTACAGCGGCATGGAGACTTTTGCCCTTTCTCAGCTCATCTTTGATTCTCTCGAAGATGATAATATTGGCGTCAACAGCCATACCTAAAGATAGAAGGAAAGCCGCGATACCCGGCAGGGTCAAAGTAACATTTATGCCGCTCTGGACCCAGAACAGTATCAAAGCGTAAACCATCAGGGAAATACAGGTTAAATAACCTGGCAAGCGGTAATAAGCTATCATAAAGATAAATACAGCTATTACACCATAAAGTATGGCCACATAGCTCTTAGCAAGAGAATCGGAACCCAACTGGGGACCTACGACTCTTTCCTCTATGACCTTTACATCCACAGGCAAAGCACCGCTTCGCAGCAAAGCCGCTAACTCAGCACATTCATCATAACTGCCTTGACCCGTAATTATAGCCTTGCCGTCAGAAATAACAGCTTCCACAGTGGGTTCGGAAATAGCTTCATCATCCAGCCGGATACTGATTACCTGACCTAAAAATTCCTCAGTGGCAGCGGCGAATTTTTCCGCCCCCTCCTTGGAAAATTCCAGAGCCACTACATATTTGCCGCCGTTATCCTGAGAAACGTAAGCATCACTTAATTCAGTACCGCTTAGAACGATATCACCATTGGGATCAACAAATTCCAATTTAGCTGTTTTCCCCAACATATCCACAGCCTGTTCCGGATCATCTAAACCGGCCAACTCTACAATGATTCTATCATTACCCTCCTGCTGAATCAGAGGTTCCGATACACCGAACTCATTGACACGAGTATTCATAATAGCCATGAGATTTTCCATATCTTCTGAGCTGATAGTGTCTCCATCCTCTGGCTGAGCCTCCATAGTAACGCTGACGCCGCCCTGTAAATCAAGACCCAGATGCAGCAAACTGGGATGCTTACCAATTAACAAGACGGTGGCCGCAACTGCCGCAAAGACTATAATAGAAATTACGGCAATTTTAACTCTGCCATTTGACGCTGCTTTTGCCATCTATTTCACTCCTAACATCAATAAATATGTAAAAAAGACCTCCGCAACGCAGAAGTCTTTCTTCATTAATCCTTAGCTGACAACCCTGCCTATAGCACTCTTTTCCAGTTCGATTTCCACGTTATTACTGATTTTCATCCAAATTGTATCATCTTTGATACGGGTCACTTCACCGTGGATACCGCCGATAGAAACAACCTCTACTCCGATGTTAAGATTGTTGACCATATCATTGTGCTTTTTCGTTCTCTGCCTCTGGGGACGAATAAGCAAAAAATAGATGATAGCAATGATAGCCACGAAATAGATGACTGTCCAAACCATACTGTTCATTAATAGTTTCACTCCTTTTTTGTCCTAATGCTACTATTATAATTGATTTAATTCACTGTGTCCATATATTTTTCAAAATATTTTTTTGAACTAATATTATTTTTTATAACTTATATTGAGCGAAAAAATCTTTATAAAACTGAGCAAAAGTTCCCTTGGCTATGGCCTCGCGAATATCCTCCATAAGTCTCTGCAAAAACCAAAGATTGTGGATAGTAGTTAACCTTATACCCAAAACCTCTCCAGCCTTAAGTAAATGGCGTATATATGCTCGGGAATAATTTCGGCAGGCATAACAGCCGCAGTTTTCATCTATCGGCGCGAAATCCCTGGCATAAACAGCGTTGCGCAGTACCAATTTACCGGTAGGATGGAAAACTGTACCATTTCTGGCAATACGGGTAGGCAGGACACAGTCAAACATGTCGACACCCCGTTTTACCCCTTCTACCAGACAATCAGGACTGCCTACACCCATAAGATAACGGGGTTTATCCGCAGGCATATCCTCATTGAGAATATCCAGCAGTTCATACATAACATTTTTAGGTTCTCCTACAGAAAGACCACCAATACCATAACCAGGAAAGTCCATCTCCGTTATTTGTTTAGCGCTTTCCCGGCGTAAATCAGGAAAAACACCGCCTTGCACTATACCAAAAAGATTCTGGTATTCATGGCGGTGCACTTCTTTACAGCGCCGGGCCCAGTCCCTGGTACGATACATGGCATTATAGGCTCTGGTATGATCGGCATCAGCAGGAGAACACTCATCGAAGACCATAGCGATATCTGATCCCAAAGCCATCTCTATTTCCATGACCTTTTCCGGTGTGAAAAAATGCTTGGAACCATCTATATGGCTGGAAAATTCCGCTCCCTCCTCAGTGACTTTAGGCGCTAAACTAAAAACTTGAAAACCACCGCTGTCAGTTAATATAGAGCCAGGCCAGTTCATAAATTTATGAAGCCCGCCAGCTTCCTTTACCAGCTCATGGCCAGGACGCAAATAAAGATGATAAGTATTAGACAGTAAAATTCGGGAACCTGTATCCCACACCTCCTCAGGTGTCGCTGTTTTTACTGTGGCTTGGGTACCTACCGGCATAAAAACAGGAGTATCTATTTGACTATGGGCTGTGGTAATACGCCCTAATCTGGCGTTCCCATCTTTAGTAAAAATTTCAAATTTTAACATAGGTTAAATATATTCCTCACTATCATATTATCAACATGGCATCACCGAAACTAAAAAAACGGTAATTGGACTGAACAGCATGTTCATAAGCCCGCAGGATATTTTCCCTCCCAGCTAAAGCGGAGACTAACATTAATAAGGAGCTCTTGGGCAAATGAAAGTTAGTTATAAGTCCATCTATAACTTTATATTTATAGCCGGGATAAATATATGCCCTGGTCCAGCCTCTGCGGGCTTCCACATAACCCTCTTCGTTACCTACTGTTTCCAGCACTCTGGTGGAAGTAGTGCCCACCGATATTATCCGAGCGCCGTTAGCCTTGGCCTCATTTATCGTTGCCGCGGCCAAAGAACCTATTTCATAAAATTCCTCATGCATTTTATGATCTTCAATATTTTCTTCTTCTACCGGCCGAAATGTTCCTAAACCAACACTGAGATTAACCTTAGCGATTTTTACGCCCTCATCTTCTATATCCTGAAGCAGCTGAGGTGTAAAATGCAGACCAGCGGTGGGAGCCGCCACTGAACCTGGAATCTGTGCGTAAACTGTCTGATAACGCTCCATATCACCGTTATAATCGTGAATATAAGGAGGCAAAGGCATAGTACCTATGGCATCTAACCGTTCCTCCCATATTCCGTCATAATGGAACTCCACAACTCTACCGCCGCTCTCAGTAGTTTCTAAAATATCACAGCTTATTGCCGGATCGCTGAAACTTATACGATCCCCAACTCTTACACGTTTACCAGGACGAACCAAAGTTTCCCAAATATCATCCTTGATCCGTTTTAATAAAAATATTTCTACTTTCCCGCCAGTGGAACGATGCCCAAAAAGACGGGCTGGAATTACCTTTGTTTCGTTAAGTACCAATACATCACCGGCACGGAGATATTCTTTGATTTGAGAAAAAATTTTATCCTCCCATGTACCATCGGTTTTTGACAGTACCAGCAGTTTGCTTTGATCCCTCACTTCCGAAGGCTTTTGCGCGATTTTATCTTCGGGCAGATAGTAATTGAAATCCTCTAACTTCATGTTCTTATCCCCTGAAACTTTCTATTGATAAAGCGGTACCATTGCTTTCACCGCCGTAAAAATACGTAAGTATTTCTTGATAACTCATACCTTTATAAGCCATGACACAGGCCGCCCACTGGCTCATACCCACACTATGACCATAGCCGCGACCCTGAAAGTTAGCCACATTACCACTGCGGTTTAAAAAGCGGGAAAAATTATTTTTATCCAAATAGGTCAAGGAAAACCCCTGGGCAGCGCTGAGACTTTCCCCTAAAACCACGCTAAAAGAACCGCTGCGCAATGACAAACAGGAACGAACCTCCTCCCCAGTTAAGGTCACTGTAGCCTTATCACCTACAAAACTGATCTCTTTTACATAGCCGCCGGAAGTAGAATCAATTTTAATATCTGTCAAAACGCCTATTGTCTTGGACGAGTACTTCTCTACCTTGGCTGTTAAATCAGCGTACGTAAAAGTCTTGCGCCACTGGTAACCGGTAGGCATTTTTACAGCCTGATAAGTGCTATCGGAACTTGCTGAGTAATTATCAGCCACAAAACTCTGAGAATCATATGGCACATATCTTCCCTTTAAATAGCTATAATCGCCGCCCCACACGTCAGCAGCGTCAGCTGAATAACCACCTGTATTAGCACAATAGATGCCCTTGATCAAAGAACCGTCATAATACATTACCTGATTAAGTGTAGATTTACAAGCCTCCCGAATCCTATAGCTTACCGAGGCAGCAGAGGTACTATAATTCTCTCCGCTGTAACCGCCGTAAGCCTGATCCGAGGTGGTAGCTACTACATCATAATAATTTGTTCTGGGATGATGTTTAGCGTAACAGCCCAAACTGCGGGAAGCTACCGCCTGAGCTTTCAAAGCCTCTATATCCGGGGAATAACCCCCAATCTCCAGGTATATGACGCTGTATAAATATTCTTCCATACCTAAGCGATTAACTATATAACCGCCGGCATTGATAAGATCGCCTCTGTACTCTTTGCCTTGGTAAATAAAACGACCATAACCGTTAACCGAAGATAAGGTCTGTCCCACCGACAAAGAAACTGATTCCCCTTGAGATATAGAAGCCACTCTGCCGCCGCTGCTATTCAGTATCTCATAGCTGCTGTAGGATACCTGCACATTGACACTGCCAGAAACTGCGTCAAGCCTTACCCGGATGGCATTATTATAATTGTCATAAGCCATAACATCCTGTCCCGACCAGGTGAAAATAAAAACACAGCAAATCAGAAACAGAAATAGTCCTTTCAGGAAAAATAGATTTCTCATAGTATCACCACATCTCACGCTTTTTTCTCTTTTGGCCGTTTTTTGAATCTATCTCTCTCACTAAAAACACAGCCGCAGTATTTCTGCCGGTATAAATTTTCAGCCGCCGCTTTTTCCTGTGCCCACTGAAAACCTGGACGGAAATCACGATAAACAAAGGTTAAACCGTAAACATCAGCTAATTTTTCGCCTATATCCTTTATCAATTGGTGGTTCTGATAAGGACTTACCAGCAAAGTAGTGGAAAATCCTTCATACCCCTCGTCTAAAGCTTTCTCCGCCGCCAAAGAAAGACGGCTCACATAACAGTATTCACAGCGATTTTCATAGGTAAGCTGTTCCCTTAAAAAATCCTCTAAGGGATATTCCTTGTCCACCCAATATTTAATACCAGCGCTTTCCGCCACTGCCACAAAGGTCTTCTTCCGCTCCTTCCATTCCTTATAGGGATGTATATTGGGATTGGCGTAATAAAGAGCGAAGTCAAAACCTTCTTCTTTCAATACTTCTATGGGATAAAGAGAGCAGGGACCGCAACAGGCATGCACAAGCAGCTTCATAATATGCCTCCTTCACTATTCCTCGTCAAACAGGGTGGCCTCCTTTGAGTCCCTATCTACCGGAGACTTATAACCTAAATACTTATAGGCGGCGGCGGTCGCCATGCGTCCTCTGGGTGTTCTGTCTACAAAGCCCAGCTGCATCAAAAAAGGCTCATAGACATCCTCAACAGTATCGGCGCTTTCATTAATAGCCGCGGCTATAGTCTCCACCCCTACAGGACCGCCGTTAAATTTTTCTATTATTGCCTTTACCACCTTTTTATCTACATTATCCAGACCTAAAGGATCTACCTCCAGCATATCCAGACCTTTAAGAGCAACATCACCGTTAATAGCGCCGTCAGCTTTCACTTCAGCGTAGTCTCGGATACGGCGCAGCAAGCGGTTAGCTATTCTGGGCGTACCACGGGAACGGCGGGCGATCTCCATGGCTCCTTCCTTAGTTAAGGGTACATCAAGAATAGCCGCAGCCCGTCTTAAAATAACTACTAAATCAGCGGTAGTATAAAAATCCAAACGGCTTATCACCCCAAAACGATCACGCAGGGGAGATGAAAGCATACCAGCTCTGGTAGTGGCTCCCACCAAGGTAAAGGGAGGAATATCCAAACGCATGGTTCGAGCCGCAGGACCCTTGCCGATGACGATATCTATACAAAAATCCTCCATAGCTGGATAAAGTATCTCCTCCACAGAACGGTGTAATCGGTGTATTTCATCTACAAATAATACATCATGTGGTTCCAAACTCGTCAAGATAGCGGCTAAATCACCAGCTCGCTCTATGGCCGGTCCGGAAGTAGTGCGGATATGTACATTAAGCTCATTGGCAATGATATTTGCCAAGGTCGTCTTGCCAAGGCCAGGAGGACCATAAAGCAGAACATGATCCAGAGCCCCTCCCCTTTTTCTGGCCGCCTCAATAAAAATACTTAAATTTTCCTTGACCTTATCCTGGCCTGTATACTCAGACAGGGTCATAGGACGTATACCGTTTTCCGCTGTAATATCTTCCGGTCTTAAGGAGGAAGAAATAATTCTGTTATCATTTTCTTTCAATATTAACTACCTCCTAAAACCTGCTCAAAGACAATAAAGCCTTTTTCAGTAATAAATCATTATCTATGCCAGGATCATCAGCTAATATGCGTACTACAGCGCTTTTAGCCTCACCACGGCTGTAGCCCAGCTGGCATAAAGCCGCCACCGCATCGTTGTCTGCGGCAACTGTTGTAACGGCCTCTGTAATCTCCGGCTCAACACCGGCTATAGACAGTTTGCCCACCTTATCTTTCAGCTCCAAAACCAAACGCTGAGCAGTCTTTTTGCCAATGCCGCTGACTTTCTCAAAAGGACGGCTGTCACCGGAGCTCATGGCGGATACAATTTCACCTGGAGATAGCTGACTTAAAATCCCCAAAGCACTTTTGCCGCCTATACCACTAACACTTAAAAAAAGACGGAAAAGAAAAAGTTCATCTTTAGTAGGAAAACCAAAGAGAGTCCACTGATCTTCCCGCACTAATAAATGGGTATAAAGAAAAACTTCCTCATTGAGGCTATACTGTCCCTGCATACGGCTAAGAGGACAATTAACTAAAAAACCTATGCCCTTTACGTCCACAGTAAGGCTGTCTTCCTCAATATCTATAATCTCACCCTGGAGCGATGCTATCATATTTATCTCCTCTTACATCAACTGTTTATTACATTGACCGTGACAAATTGCTATGGCTAAAGCATCAGCGGCATCATCAGGTTTGGGAATCACCGCCATATTAAGCATGGTCTTAACCATAAATTGTATCTGCTGTTTATCAGCCCTGCCATAACCTACAATTCCCTGCTTTACCTGTAAAGGCGTATATTCATAAATGGGGATGCCCTTGTGAGCACCAGCCAAAAGAACCACCCCTCTGGCATGTCCAACTGAAAGAGCGGTTTTCGCATTATTATTAAAAAATAACTCCTCTACCGCCATTTCTTCAGGCTTATATTCCTCTATTAAGGTTGTAACTCCATCATAAACCCGCACTAATCTTTCGGCTAAAGACATATTAGCGGGAGTAGTGATAACACCATAATCTATAAGTTTAAAACGATAGTTTTCCTTTTTTACCAACCCATAACCGCAAATAGCAGTACCAGGATCTATTCCTAAAATGACCATATTATCACCTATAACACATTATAACGTAAAATACAACAATATTCAATGGCAACAATCTCAAGGCCTTTGCAAAAGACTAAAGGACTCATAATAGAAACCAAAACTCTCCTAAAAGCACAATATCATAGGGAGACTAAAATTAAAAGTCAGCTCCTTTAGATTCAATTTTTTCCATATCCGCAGCTGGCCACGACTATATAAAAAACAACTATCAAGCATAATAACGACAAAATATGATGGCTTTTTGTGTTATGCTAGTAAAATAAAAAACTCATTACAATTATAATAAGTAAAAAAAGACAATGATAATTTTAACTAAAATAACCATTCTGGTGGATATTTTAAAGCAATGAAAATCACAAATCATATTTCAGCCCCACAAATAATAATATTTATTAAACACAAAATTTTTAATAAAAGTATTGCATTTATAAAAAAATATGGTATTATTATCTCATAAAGTAGTATTAAATACTATATTCATAAAGGAGTCTGGAAAATGTCCGAAGAAAAAAACACCCTATATACCTTGGGCGAGGAAATAATGAATTCCGTTACACATGGGGTAGGAGCCTTATTATCCGTAGCAGCTACTGTTATTATGATAGTTTGCGCCGCCAAATACGGAACCGCTTTAACAGTAGTGTCTACAGCTATTTTCGGTGCTACCCTCATTATCCTTTACACATCCTCCACCCTGTATCACGCCTTCACTAACGTACAGGTCAAATCTCTCTTTCAGATTTTCGACCATTGTACAATCTTCCTGCTTATAGCCGGGACTTATACCCCCTTAGTGCTGGTGGCTATCGGCGGCAAATTAGGCTGGACAGTATTTGGCGTCATTTGGGGAGCCGCAATCCTTGGCATTATCCTTAACGCCATCAGTATCAAAAGATTCGCTAAAATCTCAATGGTGCTGTATTTGGCCATGGGCTGGGCCGCCATAGTAACCTTTGGTTCCTTAGTAAAGGCTCTCGGTACCGGCGGTGTAATATTTTTAGTCGCTGGTGGTGTCGCTTATACAGTAGGCGTAATATTCTACGCTCTCAATAAAAGATGCAAATTCATGCATTCTATTTGGCATCTTTTTGTTTTAGCCGGCAGTATTCTGCACTTTTTCTGCGTCCTTTTATATGTGATTTTGCCTTAAAGCCAGACATCTGCTATAATAAAAAATAAAAAACCAGCGAGGTAAAACCAGATGAATCAAGAATTATGGCAACAGGCCGCGGCTTTCCACGGTCATATATGTCCCGGCTTAGCCATCGGCTTCCGTGCCGCCATAGCCGCAAGAGATGAATTAGGGCTAAATTCGGCACAGGATGAGGAAATTGTTTGTGTAGCGGAAAATAAAGCCTGCGGTATAGACGCTATCCAAACTGTTTTAGGCTGCACTATAGGGAAAGGCAATCTCGTTTTGCAGATCACCGGCAAACAGGTATTCAATTTTTACTGCCGCGACAATGACAAAAAACTGCGTCTTTACTTTAAATTGCCGCAGGGTAATTTGAGCCGGGAAGAGTATATTCAACAAATCCTGGAAGCTCCCTTGGCAGATGTTTTCACTATATCCCAGCCTCATTATGGGATACCTCAGAAAGCCAGGATATTTACTACAATAATCTGTGATAACTGCGGTGAAGGAGCCGCTGAACACCTAATACGTTTAAAGAATGGTAAAAAACTCTGCTTGGAATGTTTCGAAAAATAAAAAATACCCGCCTTAGATGGGTGCTCGTAAGACAGTAATTCTAAAAAATTACTATTTTACGGCATCTGTCTGACAGGTTTGGAAACAACAATGAAAAGAACGATGTCGAGTCGCATGACCGGCATCGTTCTTTTTTGTAACAAAACATTAAAATTGCGGAGGTATTCACCATGAAACACCTGTTATTTTGTGAATTTAATCTTGATACTGCTTGTGTAGAGCTTTGCTTTTCGGATGGTAGCATGGTTTCTATCGACACTATCGCTGTGGAAAATGATGTGGTGAACAATATATATCAACAGTCGGAACTCGACTATCTGATCTACAATGACCCTACTGCATACGCTAATTTGATATTATGCGGCAATCCCAAAGCCTATCTAAAGACAGTAACAGAATACAAACCGCTTGATTGATTTTCCGCACGCTCCAAGTTTTTCTTGGGGCGTGTTTTCAAAATTGTTACACTTTAATGTGCTGAATTTTGCCATACTATCTTGAAGAAACAGCAGCAATCGTGTAAAATAATGTGTGGACACACATCTATGTATTGTGAACATGCAACCAGTAATGGAGGAAACGTATGAAGTTCGAACTGAATGACTATAAACAGGAATTAACTGATGAGGAAATATTGTCGGACATAAAAAATACCGCAGAAAGACTTGGAAGGGATTATATTTCTATTTCTTATTATAGAAAAAATGGAAAGTATTCTCAAACAGCCATCCAACACCATTTTGGGACATGGAAAAACGCTTTATCTTTAGCAGGTTTGCGAACTGACAGAAATGCGTCAGAATTGAAATTGATTTCAGATGAAGATTATTTTGAGGATTTGCGAAGAGTTGCTAATCTAATCCAGCAAAATACAGTTCCATACGATGATTACAGAAAATTTGGCAGATATTCTGCCGAGCATATTTTCAACCGGTTTGGGAAATGGAATCGTGCGCTTGAGCTGGCTGGTTTATGTTCTACTGGATTTTCAAAAGATAAAATATCTCAACAGGAATGTTTTGATGAAATTGAGCGGATGTGGCGTCTAT
>CAWVFN010000096.1:0-22515 GCA_963928475.1 Bacillota bacterium | reverse complement strand
TCCCGAATATATAAGGCCGTACCAGATGTGGCCATAAGCGCTGATATTATGGTAGGTTTTCCCGGTGAAAGCCAGGGCGCTTTTGAGAATACAGTGGATGTGGTGGCTCAGGCTCACTTTGCCTCTATACACGCCTTCCCCTATTCTCCCCGGCCGGGTACAAAGGCTGCGATCTTTCCCAATCGGGTGCCAGTGGCCTTGAAAGATCAGCGTCAGCATGAGCTCTTACTTTTTGGTGATAAGATGAAGATACGTTTTGCTCAGAATTATGTGGGCAAGGTTTTAGAGGTTTTGGTAGAGAATAAAGATAGTTCTGGTTTTTTCCGAGGTCATACAGATAACTATATATTAGTAAAATTTAAAAGTGAGAGCCGTAACATTATTGGCAAAATAATTAAAGTAAAAGCTGAAGCCAATGATGGCGGTACTTTAATAGGTATTGAGTTGAAGGAGTAAAATTATGAGTGATTGTATTTTTTGTAAGATAATCGATGGTGAGATCCCCAGTAAAAAAGTGTATGAGGATGAGGATATTTTAGCCTTTGAAGACATCAATCCTTTGGCTAAGGTTCACATTCTTTTAATCCCCAAAAAACACATTCCTACTATTGCTGATATTAGTGAGGAGGATATCGCCTTACTAGGTAAGATAAACTGGGTAGCTACCCGGATAGCCGAGGAAAAGGGACTCAGTGCAGATGGTTATCGTTTAGTGAATAACTGCAAGGCCTATGGCGGACAGGAAGTTTTCCATCTTCATTTTCATCTTTTAGGCGGTGAGAAATTAGGACTTTTTGTCTGAAAAAACTCTGAAATCAGCGATTTAGCTTTAAAAAATAGAACATTATTATTGACGAACCGTTAGGTTTTTGTTATAATGTACTGGTACATTGTATTGAACACTCTATCATTTTTGGTAGCATCGGAGGGAGGGATAAAAATGAGCGAAGTAAGAGTTGGTAAAAATGAAAGCTTAGATAGTGCCCTGCGCCGTTTCAAACGTAGTTGCCAAAAAGCAGGAGTCATGGCTGATATAAGACGCCACGAACATTATGAAAAACCAAGCGTTCGGCGGAAGAAAAAATCCGAAGCCGCCCGTAAAAGAAAATGGAAATAAATTTTCTTGCTATTGACTAATAAGCGTGGAACAAAGCTGTTCCACGCTTTTCGCGTATATATGGTATTATATTTTCGTTTTGGGAAATGGTCATAATTGGTGTTCAGGCTATAACCTTGCGGGGTTTATAGTAATATGGTACTATTTACATAGCTTGAATTAATGAGGTATTTGTTAAAGATGTCCTTTTTGCCTTACACAAAAGAAGAAATGGATAAGGCTGGTTGGGATAGCCCTGACTTTGTTTTAGTGACCGGTGACGCTTATATTGATCATCCCAGTTTTGGTGGGGCGATAATAAGCCGTGTTTTAGCGAGTCATGGCTATAAGGTAGCTATTTTATCTCAGCCGGATTACAAAGACTGCCGCTCCTTTGGGATATACGGCAATCCCAGACTTGGTTATTTAGTGACTGCCGGCAATATTGACAGCATGGTGGCTCATTATACGGTCTCCAAGTCTCGGCGTCGGGAGGATAATTATACACCGGGGAATAAACCGGGTCGGCGCCCTGATCGGGCTGTAACGGTTTATAGCAGAAAAATTAAGGAGCTTTTTCCCACAGCTCCTGTTATCATCGGCGGTATCGAGGCGAGTCTCAGGCGTCTGGCTCATTATGATTATTGGTCAAATAAGGTTTTACCTTCTATCTTGTTATCCAGCGGTGCGGATATTCTGGTTTATGGTATGGGGGAGCGGCAGATCCTGGAGATAGCGGCCTTATTAAAAAGGGGTCGTCCGGTTTTTACCATTCATGATGTCAGGGGAACTGTATACAGCCAAGCCGCATCTAAGCCTATTCCTGCTGACAGTGTAATCTTAGATAGTTTTAATGAGGTTTCTAAAAATAAAAGGTCCTATGCTGCTATGGCCAAGGTGTTATTTACTAACGCTGATCATGTATCTGGCCAGAGGTTGATCCAGCCCCATGGTGACGTTAATATAATTCAAAATCCGCCGGCACTGCCCTTGACCACTGAGGAGCTGGACGCGGTTTATGCCTTGCCCTATGAATACGGTTATCCCACTGTTTATGACGCTGTCGGCGGCGTTAAGGCTCTGTCAGAGGTGAGGTTTTCCATAACTCATAACAGGGGTTGTTTTGGCGCTTGCAATTTTTGTTCTCTGGCCATACATCAGGGTCGTTTTGTAGTGAGCCGCAGTCACGAATCAGTGTTGCGGGAAGCAGAGAAGATGACATCTCTGCCGGGTTTTAAAGGCTATATCAGTGATTTAGGGGGCGCTACAGCTAATTTCCGCAAACCTGCCTGTAAAAAACAGGAGAAACATGGTTTTTGCCGGAATAAAAGATGCTTATTTCCCCAGGTTTGTTCGTCAGTTCAGGCGGATCACAGCGACTATTTGTCTTTGTTGGGGAAATTGCGTCAGGTTAAAGGGATTAAGAAGGTTTTTATTCGCAGCGGCATACGTTATGATTATCTGCTGGCAGATAAAAAAAGTAAGTTTTTAGGTAACTTAGTAAAATATCATGTCAGCGGTCAGCTGCGGGTAGCGCCGGAACATTCCTCGCCGGCAGTTTTAAAATATATGGGCAAACCAGAGATTGGAGTATACGAGGAGTTTTCACAAGCTTTTTATAGGGAGACAAAAAGAATAGGCAAGGAGCAGTATGTGGTACCTTACCTTATGAGTTCTCATCCTGGATCTACCCTTAATGATGCCATAGATTTAGCTGTCTGGCTACGAAAACATAAGATACGTCCTGAGCAGGTACAAGATTTTTATCCTACACCGGGGACTATCTCTACTGCTATGTATTATACTGGCATAGATCCTTTTAGCGGCAGGGAACTTTATGTGCCCAGGGGTTCCCGAGATAAACTGCTCCAGCGTTGTCTTTTGCAGAGCTATCAAGAAAAAAACAGAGATATCATTATAGAGGCTCTTACTAAAGGCGGCCGAAAAGATTTAATCCCCTGGTTAGTGGGGAAAGAGAGAAAGACCAGAACAAAAAGGCCGGCCAGGAGCGGCGGTGTCAGTGGTTCTGGTCATGATAGAAGTCAGACTGGCAAAAGGGGCAGAAAGAAAAGAAACTAAAAAATTAGTATTTCCCTTGTTTTACTGGGAATACTATAGAGAAGTAATTATTTTGTAGAGCTGTACTGCTTTGCTGTGAGGAGTTATAATATAGTTTTGTCTTCTTGTATAGTATTTTTGCTCAGGTTTTACGCCGGGACACTATTGTGCCGTTCCCTGTAGTTATAGTATAATTAAAATAGTGAAAGGGGGTTTTTATGAAAAGAGTCAGTCTTTTTCTTCTGCTTCTTTGCTGTTGTTTGTGTATATCGTTAGGTGTGGGAGCTTCTGATACGTCATCTCCCAATATTAAAGTTGTAACTTTAGATGATACTATTAATAACAGTGCTGTTTCCCTGGTAGAAAAGGGAATCAGGGAAGCAAATTTAGCCGGTGATGACCTGCTGATTATTGAAATAAATACTTACGGTGGGTATATTGACGCGGCTATAGCCATTAAAGACGCTATACTTTCCTCACCGATAACTACCGTTACTTTTGTGAATAAACAGGCTCTTTCCGCTGGCTCTCTTATTGCGGTAGCCGGTGAAAAGCTTTATATGGCGCCGGGAAGCACTATTGGGGCAGCTGAGGCCCGCCAGGGAGAGGAAAAAGCCGATGAAAAGACTATGTCCGCCTGGGTTTCGGAACTACGTACCACTGCTGAGGCGAGGGGCAAGGATCCAGATATTATGGCGTCAATGGCTGATGATAGTATTGTAATTGAGGGTCTTACTTCTGCCGGGGATTTAGTTACCTTAAGTGATCAGGAAGCCTTAACCTATGGTATAGCAGACGGCAGCTGTGCCAATTACAGTGAAGTAGCCGCGGCAATGGGTATTGAGAACCAAGGTGTGATGGAGGTAGAGGCCTCTGCTGTTGAAAAATTTGCCAATATCATTACCAATCCCGTGGTTTCCGGTATCCTTATTGCCATTGGTATTGTGGGATTGCTCATAGCAATAGCCACAGGCACTGTAGGTGTATCTTGCATTTTGGGCATATGTTCATTAGTTCTCTACTTTGCCGGTCATATGGTGGTGGATAACACTGGCTGGGTTGCGATATTGCTTTTTGCCGCTGGTATAGTGTTAATCTGTATAGAGGCTTTTGTGGCTCCTGGTTTTGGTTTACCGGGAATAGCTGGTATCCTATCTCTAATTGGCGGCATTTTTCTTTTAGCTGAATCATGGCAAGGGGCTGCTGTTTCTTTAGTTGTCGCTGTGATTTTATCTTGTTTAATAGTGGGGATAAGTATGAAAAACAAAAAAACACGCGGTATTTGGAAAAAATTTGTCTTACATGATAAGACAGACAATGAGAGCGGTTACACTTCACCTAATATGGATAATGTTTCCTATATTGGTAAAGAGGGTGTGACGATCACGCCGTTAAGACCTGCCGGGGAAGTTGATATAGATGGCAGCAGAGTAGATGTTGTTACGGAAGGTGATTTTATTGATTCCGGCGTTCCTGTAGTTGTTACGGCAGTAGACGGCACCCGGATAGTGGTAAAACGCTTAAATATAAAAGAGTAAATATTTTAAAGGAGGTAACTTATGGAATATGTTATCAGCGCGATACCTATTATATTAGTTATCGTCGTACTTATTATCTTTTTTAGCTTTGTACCTATTGGTCTGTGGATCTCAGCTTTGGCCGCCGGGGTAAAGGTCAGTATCTTTGATTTAGTGGGCATGCGTTTACGCCGTGTATCTCCGGCAAAGATTGTTAATCCTTTAATCAAAGCGGATAAAGCTGGTCTTAATGTGGTTTCCAGAAAACTGGAGGCTCACTTTTTAGCCGGCGGTAATGTAGACCGAGTCATAGACGCTCTTATCGCGGCGGAGCGGGCCAATATACCTTTGGTTTTTGAGCGGGCGGCGGCTATAGATTTGGCTGGTCGTAATGTTTTAGAAGCAGTCCAGATGAGCGTTAATCCCAAGGTCATAGAAACTCCGGTAGTGGCGGCTGTTGCCAAAGATGGTATTGAGGTCAAAGTACGAGCCAGAGTAACAGTACGGGCTAATATTGAGCGTTTAGTAGGCGGCGCTGGTGAAGAAACGATTATTGCCAGAGTTGGGGAAGGTATCGTCACAACGGTAGGTTCTTCGGAGACCCATAAAAGCGTATTAGAGAATCCGGACAAAATTTCCCGTACAGTTCTTAGCAAAGGCTTGGACGCAGGTTCCGCCTTTGAGATCCTGTCCATTGATATAGCTGATGTTGATATTGGCCGCAATATCGGCGCCCAGTTACAGACTGATCAGGCAGAAGCAGATAAGCGCATTGCCCAGGCGAAAGCAGAAGAACGCAGAGCTATGGCTGTAGCTAAGGAACAGGAAATGCTGGCATCTGTCCAGGAAATGCGGGCTAAAGTTGTGGAAAATGAGGCTCAGGTACCCCTGGCCATGGCGGAAGCCTTTAGAGAGGGTCATTTGGGCGTAATGGATTACTACAATATGCAGAATATTATTTCAGATACAAATATGCGTCAGGGTATTGCTTCCGCTAATGAAGAAAAGAAGTAAGGCTCATCCTTTAAAGAAAGGAGAGATAACAGATGGAAGCGATAATAGATTTTATTTTTGATAATCTTTGGTGGCTTATCATGGCTCTTATCTTTCTTTCAGGTTTTTCTAAATCCAAGAAGAAGAAAGGTAAGCCGGTGGAGCAGGATTTTGATAATGCTGATAAGGATGTGCCCTGGTCTGAGGAGGATTTTGACGAGGACTATGATATTTTTCCGGAGGAAGCAGAGACTTCCCCTCCGCAACCTTCGAGTAAATCTTCCCGGCGCGTAAGTTCTGAAGCTAATGAAAGCCCTTGGCGCCGGATAATTACGGCCCTTGATGAAGTCTCAACAGAGACTAAGAATGATGCTCCTGATTTACCTGCCGGTCATTATGATGCTCCCTATAGCGGTGAAGGCAAGGTAGATCCTCATGGCTCTATCAAGCCTTTAAATGATAAAGCTAAAGGATATAGTGGTGAGGGCAAGGTTATGCCACAGAGTCCGATCTTATCTGCCAACGTGACCATGCCCTACGATGGTGAAGGTAAAGTTTTTGGCAACAGTGTGGTAACTTCTACAGTAACCGCAGCTAAAGATGACCTAAGTTCTGATTCAGTTGAGACATATAATACCTTACAAAGAAAATTGAGTGCCAAAAAAATGACGGAAGCCATAGTATTAAGTGAGATACTGGCTAAACCCAAGGCCCTTAGAACCGGCGGTAAGAATCTGTAAACTGGCATATAAGGGGAGGGGGTATAAACCCCTCCTTAATATTTATAAGAAAATAGCAGTTATTTAGAGAATGCCTGGATATATAAGATTGTTTTGTCCCTGTATTCTATATTTACTAAAATGAAGAAGAGACGCAGAAGCGTCTCTTCTTTGCTGTTATGATGATTATGGTATTTATTTTACTGTACTCTTACCATTCTTCCTTGTATGGAGCCTACTTCATCTAATTCGTTGATGCTCCTCATTTTCGCCAGGGATAAGGAAAAGCGTTGGGCGATATTTTCCATAGTGTCTCCTTCTTTAGCCCTGTAGTAACGAAGACAGTAGAAGGAGCTAGGGTTCGTTCCTTCGCTTTCCTGTTCAGGGAGGATTTTTTCTTCCTCTTCTTGCTTTTCTCTCGCTTCGGAGGCTGATGCTTTAATGGTTTTCTTTTTTACCTCCTCTGTAGTATTTAGTTCTTTTTCCGCTTCTGTGGTTGAGACTACTTCAGCGGGAACATCTATGATTTCATCATCCTCTGGTTTCAAGTCATCTTCCTCTCCTGTTTGGGCGAAAACATCCATAGTTTCCCGGAAATTATCTTCAATTTCCTGAATTTCCTCGTCAAAGGACTCCTCTTCTTCTGAGTATACGCTATCGTCCTGCCACCAGCGTACGGAAAAGACAATTTCGCATTCATTTTCTCCAGTTGTAGATGCTGTTATATCGGTTACTTCCGGCTCCATCATAAAGGGTTCACGTATTCTCAAATTGCTGAAGGGAAGCTCCTCCTGAAAAAACTCAGCTCCTTCCCAGAGGCATTCTTCTTCCCCGTCTTCGTTTATGAAAAATCCCTGCCACAGTAAGTCACCCTCAACTCTTATTTTGCGGTTTTCCGCAGTGGCATCTTTTAAAATAACTGTGCCATATATTTTAGAGAGGTTTTCTACCTGTGGCAAAGAAGGTGGTATTTCAACGCGTCGTATGACTTGAGAGCAAAAATCCATGGTTATTACTCCTCCTTAGGGGGTTTTCTATAAATATATGACTCTGGTTTTTTTTTAGAACCTTATCGACAAAGGTTCTCATAAATCTCTAAAGTTTTTTGTGTTGTCTTGTCAATAGAGAAGAGTTTAGCTCTATTTTGGGATTCTCTGGCCAAAGACGCCAGATCTTTTCGCCAATGATAGGCGCTAATTATAGCTTTGGCGATATCATTTTCTGATTGGGGATCAATATAGATGGCACTGTTGCCCATTACTTCCGGCAAGGAGGCGGCTTTAGATAAGATTACGGCCTTACCGCAGGCGGCGGCTTCTAAGGGTGGCAGACCAAAGCCTTCATAAAGTGAGGGATAGATAAAGAGTTCAGCGCCGTTGTAGAAAATAGGCAGGTCATCGGTGGGTATATAGTCTGTAAAGATCACTCGTTTAGCTCTGATTAACTGTTCTGCTTTTGCCTCTAAGTATTGTGCCTGTTTCCCTCGGCGTCCGCCTATTACCAGATTCCATGGTACTTCTTCCTGTATCATGCTAAAAGCGTTGATTAGGCGCGGGAGATTTTTTCTAGGATTAAAACCACCGACATAAAGAAAGTATTTTTCCGTAATGTTATATTTTTCCGCTAATTTCTTTTTAACGTCATTTATATTTAACGGCTGAAAGATGTTAGCGGGAGCCTGATAAATAACTTCTATTTTTTGAGAAGGGATATGTAAAATATTTATGATATCTTTTTTGGTACACTGAGATACAGCGATTATTTTATCGGCGGTGTTAGCTGCTTTTTCGATTTCAGCGGGGAAATTTTCTCTATAAGGTGAGCCGCAATGCTCTGGCATTATTAAAGGTATGAGATCATGTATAGTGACTACGGATCCATGGGGTGGTGCCGGTGGAAAGCCAAAACCGTTGTGGAGATTGTGGAATACCCCGCAATTATCTGAGAGTACAGGTGGTCGTTCCTGTACCAACTCCCAAAAGTTCTTTTTTTCTTCCCCATTTGTTTCTATATATGTTAGCCCTGCTGCCAGTGATATTTGTTCATCGGCTAACAGGGTATTAATTTTATATTTTTTTACTTGTCTTAAACCCTTTAGCAGATCCCGAGCATAAGTTCCCATGCCGGTGCCTTTATACCACAGGGCGGCTCTGGCGTCTATGGTAATTTCCATAGTTTCCTCCTATAAATTAGCTTTTAGAGCGGCGATTGCTTTTGCGCGCAAATATCTTTGTTTGAGAATGCGTTTAAGCTTTATGGTATTGCGCTGGCTATAATCATTTTCCCGGTAACGAGCCAAACCACACTGCCAAAAGTCTTGAGGGAAGGCGATAAAGGCAATTAATATTTTTTCCTCATCCTGACTCAGTGGATTGATTTTATCATATTCCCGCAAACCATTAATAACGGGAGCTATATCCCAGTTATTGGCTTTGAGGACCTTGTTGAAAAAATTGGCTAAATCGTGGCATCTGATATCGGCAATGGCATAATCAAAGTCAATAATATTGACTTTTTCCGCCATAATAAAATTATGGTGGGCTAAATCGTGATGGCAAAAACCGCCTCTTTTCTTTTCCTGATGAGATATTTTTTTATAAGGGCTGCTGTTCAGTTCGAGTTTGGCTTTTTCTATTTCCTCGGCAAAATAAGGGACAAAGCGGGCGTATATCTTATCGAAATCCGTATTAAGGTGAGCCAGTTCCGGGAACATATATATATCCTTTTCTTTTTTATTCATCATTTGAGGCCATTGATCCCATTTTAAGCGTCCTTTGTAGGGATGTTCTGGTTTAAACCCCTGGGCTCCTTTATGGAACCGGCCTAAAAAGCGGCAGCAGTCTCTTATTTTGCTTTCATTAGTAAAGTCACTTTCTTCACCTTTTAGCTTTTTAGTGAGAAAATAGAATTGTCCCTGATACTGACAAGCTTTTTCTTTATTTTTCGTCTCTATAATTTGGTTGAAGTTGTGGAACCCGTTAGCGCTGAGATGATCCATGGCTTCTAAGATAAAGTAGGTTTCATCTTTAGGATAGGACAGGGATTTGAGAATATAGATCCCATCTGTACAGGAAATTTCCCAAACTCTTTCTGATTTTAGTGTCAAAATTCCCTTAACGTGAATAGGATAATTATAAAGTATTTCAGATATAGAATTTTTCACTTTTTCACCTCAGTATTTGTGTATGAAGGAAAAAACATGTTTATGCGCCTTGTCAGCAATTAACCTTAACATAAAATCAAAAAATTAAAGGAGGTCCACCATGCAAGATTTTGATAACAACAATCCTTATTCCCCTGAAGCAGCCGCTCATATTTTAAGAGACACCGCAGAATCATACTATTATATTCTCAGCGGCGCGGAAAAGTTTAATTCTCTCAACGCTGCTCATAAGCATCATTTATCCCGGGCTATTGACCGCGCTAACGATGTGGGTAAGGTAATAGATGAGCTTACCAAAATATTGAAATCAGAAATTTAACTGAATAACCTAAGCTAAAACGCCTTCGATTTGAAGTTATTTAAAATCGGAGGCGTTTTAGCGTGTTGCAAAAAACATGATGATAAGTTATTATAATATCAGTTAAAAGTGGGACAATATGATAGTAGAATAAGGAGAAAAAATGGAAACAGTAGTAGTTGATTACCGCAATGTGGACAAGGAGCATATTTGTTGCTGCTTGAGTGATAAAAAATGTGTAGAGTCTAAAAAAGAGTGGCTGCGTAACAATTTTGAGGACGGAGTTGTTTTGCGCAAGGGCAATGTTCGGGGCAAGGTGTTTATAGAGTATATGCCAGGTGCTGACGCCTGGTGTCCAATAGAAGCTCCTGGATATATGTTTATTAACTGTTTTTGGGTAAGCGGTAAGTATAAAGGCCAGGGGATTTCCCGTATGTTGCTGCGTGAATGTATAGCTGAAAGCAAGATAAAGGGCAAGTTGGGACTTGTTGCCCTAACATCTCCCGCTAAGCGCCCCTTTCTTACCGACAAAAGCTATTTGGAGCATATGGGTTTTAAGGTGGCTGATAAGGCGGAACCTTATTTTGAGCTGATGTATTTGCCCTTTGAGGCTGATGCTCCCGTTCCTTATTTTTTGGAGCATGCCAAGAACGGTACGACTAATGAGGAGGGTTGGGTTTTATATTATTCTCAGCAATGTCCTTTTACGGCAAAATATGTGCCCTTGGCAGAAAAAATCGCAGCGGAAATTGGCGTGAAACTTAAGGTTATAAAGTTTGATATTCCCAGAGACAAAAATGGGATTATACCCCAGGGAATCCAGCGACCCAAGGAGTCACCGTGTCCTTTTACTACTTATAGCATATTTCATGACGGAAGGTTTGTGACCCATGAAATACTTAGTGAAGCTAAATTAAGAAAAATGTGGAGTTAATAAAAGTTGGGATAAAAGAAAAAGCAGACTGTAAAGTCTGCTTTTTTATCATTCATATATTAACAAATATCATTAAGGTTGTAGGGAGTATTTTGGTAGACGAAGTAATTGAGCCAGTTGGAGTAAAGCAGGTTAGCGTGGGAACGCCATGTTACCATTGGTTTTTGCTGGGGATCATCATTGGGGAAATAGTTTTTGGGAACATCTATGTCTAAGCCAGCCTTTTTGTCACGAAAATATTCTTGAGCTAAAGTATCCCAATCGTATTCTGAATGTCCTGTCACGAAGAACTGACGTCCTCTGGCGGTAGAAATAGCATGTACTCCGGCTTCCTGGGAAGATGATAGTATGCGCAGTTCAGGTATTTTTTCAACATCCTCCCTTAGTATAGTTGTATGCCGGGAATGGGGAACCATGTAGACGTCATCAAAACCTCGAAAGAGCATGGATTGTTTGTAATCGGCGGTATGAGGAAATATGCCGAATAGCTTTTTAGGTAATAAGTGCTTTTTAATGCCAAAGTGATAATAAAGACCGGCCTGGGCTGCCCAACAAATATGAAAAGTGCTGAAAACGTGATTTTTGCTCCATTCCATTATTTCTTTTAGTTCTTCCCAGTATGCTACTTCCTCAAATTCCAGATGTTCCAGTGGTGCTCCCGTTATGATCATACCGTCAAAGCGTTTATGTTTTAGTTCATCGAAGTTTTTATAAAAGGCCAGCATATGTTCTTCCGGCGTGTTTTTAGGATTATGATTTTTAATTTGCATAAGCTCCATTTCCACTTGGAGCGGGGTATTGCCGATTAAACGAGCCAGCTGTGTTTCAGTTGTAATTTTTGTAGGCATAAGGTTGAGGAGAACTATTTGCAGGGGTCGCACATCCTGTGTGATAGCGCGGGTTTCTTTCATAACGAATATATTTTCTTGTTTGAGTACTTTTGCCGCTGGCAATTCGTTAGGTATTTTAATGGGCATGACTTAGTCTCCTTTATAAATATTACTGAAAATAGTAACATTTTACATTGTAAAAGTCAAATACTTAAACAAAAGACTTTCTATATCCTATTGTCCTGCCCTGAATTAGCGTGTTATAATTAGCTGATAAAGATGGAAGGGAGGCACTGCTATGATGATCTCCACAAAGGGTCGTTACGCTTTACGCTTTATGGCTGATTTAGCTTTAAACGATTCAAGTGGCTATATATCTTTAAAGGAAGTATCACGCAGGCAGGGTATTTCCGTTAAGTATTTAGAGCAGATAGCTGGTATTCTGTTTAGAGCTGGTTATATAGTAAGCGCCCGTGGTTCCCGGGGTGGTTACCGGTTAGGTAGAATGCCTGAACAATGCGGAGTAGGCGATATATTACGCGCGGCAGAGGGAAGTTTGGCGCCGGTAGCCTGTGTTAGCGGTGAGGACTCGGATTGTGCCAAAGCTGATCAGTGCTTGACTCGGAGTTTTTGGCTTGGCCTTTCCCAAGTGATAGATGATTATGTAGACAGCGTTACACTGGCTGATATTATAAAGGACAGCAATAATATTTTACAGAAAGCGGGTGAAGGTAATGATGGAAAAAAGAAAGTATAAATTTGAGACACGTCAGCTTCATGTCGGTCAGGAGGAAGCTGATCCTGTAACTGATTCCCGGGCAGTACCCATTTACCAGACAACTTCGTATGTCTTTAAGGACTGCGCTCAGGCTACAGCTCGTTTTGATTTAAGTGAAGATGGTAATATTTATACGCGTTTGCAGAACCCAACCACGGATATTTTTGAAAAGCGAATGGCTGATCTTGAAGGCGGTGTGGGATCGTTGGCCACTGCTTCCGGTGCTGCGGCCATAGCATGTGCCTGCCAAAATATTCTTGTCAGCGGCGATCATATAGTGTCTGCCACTACTATATATGGTGGCACCTACAATTATTTCACTAATACCATAGGTGATATGGGCGTCACTGCTACTTTTGTTTCAGAGGATGATCCTGCCGCTTATGAGAGGGCGATAAAACCAAATACAAAAGCAATTTTCTTAGAAACTTTGGGCAATCCTAATGCCAATCTTTTGGATATAGACGCTATAGCGGCGATAGCTCATAAAAATGGTATTCCCCTGATAGTTGATAACACTTTTGCCACACCTTATTTATTCCGTCCTATAGAGCATGGCGCTGACATAGTTATTCATTCCGCCACAAAGTTCATAGGCGGTCATGGGACATCAGTAGGGGGGATTATTATAGACGGCGGCAACTTTGATTGGGGGCAGAATAATAAGTTTCCTGGTCTTTCTCGTCCTAATCCAAGTTATCATGGTATAGTTTTTACTGAAGAGTATGGTAAGTCGGCTTTTATTGTTAAGGCCAGATGTACGATTATGCGTGATCTTGGCGCTGTTTTAAGTCCGGTACATTCTTTCGTGTTTTTACAGGGTCTTGAGACTCTCTCTCTGCGGGTAGAGCGTCATGTGGCAAATGCGTTGAAAGTAGCGGCTTATTTAGATAGTCATCCTAAGATAGAGAAGGTCAACCATCCTTCTTTAGTTGATAATCCTTATCACCAGCTGTATGAGAAATATTTCCCTCAGGGTGCCGGTTCTATTTTTACTGTGGATATTAAAGGCGGTGCCGATGCTGCCCGTAAGTTTATAGATAGCTTAAAGCTTTTTTCCTTATTGGCCAATGTGGCGGATGCCAAGTCCTTAGTCATACATCCTGCCAGCACCACACACTCCCAGATGAACGAGGCTGAACTTTTAGAGGCCGGTATCACCCCAGGCACGGTCCGTCTTTCCATTGGTATTGAGCATATAGATGATATTTTATATGATTTAGAACAGGCTCTTGCCGCCATATAGTATTGAGGAGGAAGATCATGGCTAAGATATATAAAAACGTGACTGAGCTGATAGGTAATACGCCTTTAATGGAGCTTAGCAATTATGGTAAAAACCGAAATTTAGCTGCGGTTATTTTAGGAAAGCTGGAATATTTCAATCCTGCCGGCAGTGTAAAGGATAGAGTCGCCAAGGCCATGATAGATAGAGCTGAGTCTGAGGGTAAATTAAAACCCGGGTCAGTGATAATTGAGCCTACCAGCGGTAATACAGGTATAGGTTTGGCGTCGGTAGCGGCGGCCAGGGGTTATAAAGTGGTTTTAACCATGCCTGAGACCATGAGTATAGAACGGCGCCAACTTTTACTGGCTTATGGGGCTGAGGTTGTACTGACTGAAGGGGATAAGGGTATGAGCGGGGCCATAGCGAAGGCTAAGGAATTAGCTGATAGTATAGAAGGCAGTTTTATCCCCGGTCAGTTTGATAATCCTGCTAATCCTCAGGCTCACCGAGAAAGTACTGGTCCGGAAATATGGCGTGATACCGATGGCGAAGTGGATATTTTTGTCGCTGGCATAGGTACTGGCGGAACCTTGACAGGTGTTGGCGAGTATTTAAAAAGCCGCAAAGAATCCATTAAGATAGTCGGGGTGGAACCAGCCGATTCACCGGTGTTAAGCGGGGGTAAGGCTGGAACCCATAATTTACAGGGTATTGGCGCCGGTTTTGTGCCTGCTACCCTGAACACCTCTATTTATGATGAGATAATCGCGGTAACTGACGAAGAGGCATTTCCCGTTCTCCATAGTTTAGCCCAGGAGGAAGGGATTTTAGTTGGCATATCCGGAGCGGCGGCACTTTACGCTGCTCAGGTTTTAGCCAGGAGGGAGGAAAATGCAGGTAAAAAAATCGTAGTATTGCTGCCGGATACAGGAGAACGTTATTTATCAGCTTTTTAAGGATAAGGCAGTTGACATTGACGCTTTTTTTAATTTCCCTGGGAAAAACAGAATACTTTCATAAAGCCATGGTAAAATATATTGTAAAATATAGATAATGAATGGAGTAAGTATAATGGTAAAATGGTCAAGGGATCATAAAGGAATTAGAAAATTTACCGTTATAGTTTTAATAATAGTGTGTTTAGCCCTGTGCGTTGGTGTTTGGGGAGAGTACGCTGGAATCTTTGCTGGATCGTGTTCTGATTTTGAAGTGCCGTCTGGCGCGGGTACTCAGAGAATAGCGGCGGATCTAAAGGATAGCGCAGTTATCCACAGCGAGTTATTATTTAGATTAGCGGCCAAGATTAAGGGTGTAGACGGGCAATGGCAGACGGGTAGTTTTAATATAGCCGCTGGCAGCAGCTATGGAGAAATATTTAAGCTTTTAACTGAACCGCAAAAGGGCAGTGTCAAGGTGGTTATTCCCGAAGGTAAACAGGTTAAGGAAATTGCCGCTATTTACGAATCCGCCGGCATTTGTGATAGTGATGAGTTTTTAGCCGCTTGTGACAAGAATAATTATGATTATGATTTTTTAAAGGCGGTTACATCACGTAATGATTTAGAAGGTTATCTTTTTCCTGATACTTATTATTTTGAGCCGGATACTCAGCCTCAAGTAGTTATTGAAGAGATGTTAGCCAATTTCGCCAAGGGTATGTATACCGATTCTAATATAAGCCGCAGTGAGTCTTTGGGTTACTCCTTTGACGAGATGCTTATTTTAGCTTCGATGATTGAGAGTGAGGCGGCTAAAACCAGTGACCGCTATAGTGTTTCCGGTGTTTTTCATAATCGTCTTAACAATCCGGAATCTTATCCTAAGCTTCAGTCCTGTGTTACTGTGGAATACGCTATGGGTACCAAGAAGACAATTCTTTCTTTGGCTGACACTAAATATGATTCTCCCTATAATACTTATCTTTATCCGGGTTTACCCATAGGTCCCATTTGTTGTCCGGGTAATACATCTTTACAGGCGGCGTTATATCCGGAAAGCAATGATTATTATTATTTTCAGGCTGATGAGTATGGTAACATTCATTATGCCTCTACTTTCGCGGAACATAGTGCCATACAGCGGGAAGTACAAGCTGACTGGCATCCTGATGATAGCTGAGCCAGAAAAAAAGAACCCTCTCCTAAATATGGAGAGGGTTTATTATATTATTTTTCTATTTTTATACCGCAGAGATGTGTGGGATCTGAGCAGTATTCTTTGTCTGAGGCTATATATTCATAAAAGCGGTAACCGCCGGAGAGATTATAGCAGTCAAAGCCCTTTTGCACAAGTATGCGGCAGGCAATATAGCTTCTTAGACCGCTGAAGCAGTTTACATAGATAACTTTATTTTTGTCTAATTCATTCAGTCGTTCTCTTAATTCATCTAAGGGTATATTTACGGTGCCAGGTATATGTCCGCAGCTATATTCTTGTACCGTACGTGTATCCAGCATGATAACGGAGTCTTTGGGCAAATTCTCAATATCGTGCCAGTGATATTGTTTCACCAGGTGTTGACGGATATTTTCAATAGTGAAACCAGCCATGTTCACAGGATCTTTTGCCGAGGAGTAGGGCGGCGCATAAGCTAAGTCCAGTTCTTCCAGATCAGCGCTGGTCATACCTCCTCTTATTGCTGTGGCCATAACATCAATACGCTTGTCCACGCCGGTAAAACCTACAATTTGTACACCTAAAATCCTGCCATTCTCAGGGTTGTAGAGGGTTTTCATGGTCATGTTAGTGGCCCCTGGATAATAGGTGGCATGAGAAGGTGAATAGGTAATTACTTTGTCATATTTTATTGCGTTAGCTTTAGCGGTTTTTTCGTTAATACCAGTGGTGGCCACGGTCATATCGAAAAGTTTTATGATAGATGAAGCCTGAGCGCCTGTAAAATTACTTTTCACACCGCAAATATTATTAGCTGCTATTCTTCCTTGTTTGTTAGCTGGTCCTGCCAGGGCGATTAAGGCTTTTTCTTTGGTAACGAAATTATTGATCTCCACGGCGTCGCCTACGGCATAAATATCTTTTATGGAAGTTTCCATGTTTTCCGTTACCATGATGGCTTTTTTTTGTCCCAAAGCTAAGCCGGCTTCTTCCGCCAAATGGGTATCGGGAGTCACGCCTATAGACATGATAACCAAATCCGTTTCCAGTGGCTCCTCGTCTTTAACTAATACCTGCAGTTTATTATTTTTTTGTTCAAAGCCTTCCACGGCTTTGCTTAGTTTGAGTTTTAAACCTTTGCTTCTGAGGTAAGCATGTACTTCACAGGCCATATCGTAATCCAGGGGCGGCAGAACCTGATTTTCCAGTTGATATACTGTAGTTTCTATACCAGCTGCCAGGAGGTTTTCCGCCATTTCCAAACCAATGAAACCAGCGCCGATAACAGCGGCTTTTTGAGGTTTCTTTTCCGTGATGTATTCCTTTATACGGTAGGTATCTTCGACAGTGCGCAGAGTCATGATCCTGGGATCATCGCTTCCCGGCAGTGGCGGACGGAGAGCTTTAGCGCCGGGCGAGAGTATAAGTTTATCATAGGTTTCCGTATATTCCGTGTTATCTTCCAGGCGCTTAACGGTAAGACATTTATTTTTAGGGTCTATGGCCAGTACTTCATTATGTATTCTTACATCAATATTAAAGCGCTGACGGAAGCTTTCCGGCGTCTGCAGGGTTAAATTTTCTTTATTTTTTATCTCGCCGCCAATATAGTAGGGTAAGCCGCAGTTGGCATAGGAGACAAAGCCGCTGCGTTCTAAAATGATAATTTCCGCTTCCTCATTGAGCCGGCGCAATCTAGCCGCGGCTGTTGCTCCGCCGGCAACACCGCCGATTATTACTACCTTCATTTTAAATTACCTCCTCAAACTAAGTTGCCGTTATAGCTCCGGATACCGCCTATATTAATGGCTTCATAGCCGTTATTCCTTAGCCAGGCGCAGGCTTGTCCGCTTCTGGCGCCGCTTAAGCAGTATACATAGAGAGTGCGGCTTTTATCTATGTCTATGGTATCTATTTTATCTAAAGGTATGTTTACACTGTCTTGTATGTGACCGCCGCGGTACTCCTCGGATGTTCTCACATCGAGGAGTACTGCTTTGGGATCCTGCCGGCAGCTTTCAACGCCGGCGTTAATGTCCTGTTTTTTACTGAAAATATTTAATAGACTCATATTATTCTCCCTTTATCATGGCCTCAACTGAAGCTTTTGGCACAGCGCCAAGGGAGCTTGCTGCTGGTTTGCCATCTTTAAACAGGATGAGTGTGGGAATACTCATGATTTGAAATTCCTGAGCTAACTCGCGTTCTTCGTCAACGTTGATTTTTCCCACCTTGACTTCCTGATGTTCCGCTGCTATTTCTTCTATTATCGGTGATAACATTCTGCAGGGACCGCACCAAGAAGCCCAGAAATCGACGAGTACAGGTTTATCTGAAGATAAAACCTCCTGTGAAAAATTATTTTTATTTAAAGTGATAACTGCCATTTTTTTTACCTCCTAAATTTTTTGTTGTTATCATTATATCCCAAAAACGGAATAAATACCGTGACTTTGTTACATTTATTCAGCGCAGGCTTGCTTCAGCTAATTTTGCTAAATTTTCCCTGTCTGTAATCGTGATACTACCTCTATTTACTTTAACTAAATTTTCATTTTGGAAATAACGCAGCATGCGGGTAATTACTTCTCTGGCGCTGCCAAGATGATTAGCGATTTGTTCATGGGTTACTTTAATAGTATCTTGTTGGGCCAATTGGCTTTCTTCCCAGAGAAAAGCGGCTAATCTGCTGTCGATTTTTTTGGTAAGTACTTGATCTAAAAGCCACATCACATCGGAAAATCGGGAGGCCATTATTTCATTGGTATAATTTGCCACAGCCGCTGATTGAGACATGAGAGTTTTATATATTTCCGGGGGAATATGGAACAGATTGCTGTTTTGTTCAGTGCTGATTATAACGTCAACCCGCAGACTATTCATGATGCAGGCGGCGGAGAAGAGGCACATATCTCTTTCAAAAAGGCGGTAGAGGGTTATTTCCCGTCCCTCTTCTGAAAGGGTATAGGCTCGCAGTTGTCCTTCTCTTACGACAAATAAACCGCTGCAGTTTTTACTGCCGCCGTTAAGGATGGTGCCGCTGGGGAAAGATATTTCACTTACTGCGGCGGCTAAGTTATTTTGTTGTTCTTTGCTGAGCTGTGGCCAGAAGGGTAGATAGTTTTGCAAAATTTCCATGTTATCGCACCTTATTTCCTAAAAATCATAGCGCTGTACCATAATGGATGCTGGTTCCTGTGAACAGAGACAGAGGGCGTAGTTATCGAAAAGTTCAAGATGTGTAAATTGGGGAGAGACGGCGGAGAAATTCCCAAGGTGATCGAGAACAGAAAAGTGTTTAAACTCCTGATCAATACCTTGGCCGGTTAATTTTACATAACTTTCCTTGGCGGTCCAAATTTTGAAAAATCCTTCTTTGCCCCAGGCGGTGATATATTCGTATTCCTGGGGGTGGAAGAAACGTTTGGCTATACCCAGATAATCGCAGGTTTTTTTTACTTGGAGATCCAAGCCTACTTCTCTGCTGCTGAAAGCGCAAAGCCAGAAATCGCCGCTGTGGGAGAGGGAAAACTTGACGTCTCCCCTTGTAAAATATGGTTTCCCTTCTTGGTTTATGACCTTAGTCTGACTGGGAAAGGAGAGATTATACTTAGCGGCAAAGTTTTCAGCATTATTGATTATTCTCTGTTCTTGGGTTAAGTCATGTTCTTTCCTATAGACTGTAATGGTAACCGGTGTTGATATCATACCTCGCTCCCTATAAGAAAAAGTAAAAAAAATATATATATATTATATTATTTTAGACAAAGTATATCAATTATTTTTAATAAATAGTTAAAAGAGATAATAATAATAGCCCTGTCGCTGATGACGGGGCTTTAGTTTTGCGGTTATTTTACTTACTTGTTTTTTTCCATGAGTTGTATGAAGTAAATTGTATATGCAGATATGTGTTGTTATTCTTGGTGACTTCATTGTATGTCTTAACTAATCTTCTGGCTGTATTTTTTGCTTTTTTTTCACTGCTTTCCGGCAGTAGAATTAAAAACTGATTGGAATTGCATCTCGTGTACATATCCATATCATCTAAGGACATTAAGGCGGCTCGGTGAAAATTTTCTGTTATCCGTTTAAAAAAGCATTTTTCCATATTATCAGTATTATTGGGGGTAATGGTAGCCAATATGAGATAAATGCATTGACTGTATTTTGCCGACTGCTGCTTTAAAAAACAGCAAAGATTAGAAAAAATTTGATAGTTACAGTAGTAGGCTTTGCCGCCGTCTCCTTTCGCAAGAAGTTTGTTCATTGCTTCTTCAGCGCTGGTGAAAAGAGTTTCGCTGTTTGATATGGATTGCAGATATATTCTTTGCAGGTCTTCAGAGGGGGTAACTCCTAGTTCACCGAAGAGTAATGCTTCAGTAGTTTCATAATCACCTATTACATTTCGAAAGCCTCCTGCTTTATATAGGGCTTTAAGTCTGATAGTACAAAATTCCTCATTGTATGGATATAATTTTAGAACATTTTCGGTAATTTTAAGAATTTTGTTGTAATTGCCTGTTTCAGAAAGTAAAGCGGCACTTGTTTTTACGGCGTAAGAGAGACCTTTTTGATAATAGTGAGCCACATCCTGTACCCAAGCTTTATGGGTAGAAGCAGGAAGAAAATCACCGTTATAAATATTTATAGCTTCTATCAGATAGGTCAAACGATGTGACTTATTTTTTGTTTTTTTAGCTTTATTTAAAATATCCTCAAAAGTTTCCGTATCGATTTGACATTGAGCCTCGGGGGAAATTCCATATGAGCCCTTATGGCAGTAGATATAATCTTTGCCGTGAACGCCTGCTCCATCTAAAAGTTTTCTGCAGCGATAGGCCAAGTTTTTTATGGTGTTTACTGGGTTGCTGTATGTTCCTTTGCCTAAAACGGCATCTATAAGTTCTTGCTGGGGTATGGTTTTACGTCTATTAACCAGTAAATACTGTAAGAAACTTATAACTTTATTTTTACCGTTATCTTCTGTTATTATCTCTATACCATCACAAGCAACAGTAAATTTACCTAACATCGTAATTTCCAGTTTCTTTAAATCCATAATCTATCCCATCCGTTGTTTATAGTGGGAAAAATATCTCTCCATAAAAAAATATCATTTATTTTGGTGTATTTCAATAATTTATTCTGTCTATAAAAAAAATTTAGTATATTCGCTAAATTTTTATACTTCATAAAAAAGTAGATTGGCCGTTTTATTAATCTGCATCTTATGTTGAATTATTTATTATTTGCCAATATGATAATGGCGTATTTTTTGTTTTTTTATTTTTTATTCATAAGTAATTTTAATTTGTAATATTTATATTTATTAAGAATATAATAAAAGTAGTAGTCATATTTATATTAAATTATCTATTAATTGAAAACGCAAAAAAAGAAAAACCCAAGCGCCAATTTTTTTGCGTTTTTTTGCTATTTTAACCGCGTTTTTGTTTAAAATAAATTTTTGCTAAAAATAATTATACATGTACTTTGGAATGATAACCCCTTTATAGACTGGGTGTAAAAAAAGTTTTCGATTTTATTATTTTGTTGGCACAGATTTTGCTTTATAAAAAGACAAATAAATAGAAATTGGAGGTTTTTCTTATGGAACAAGACAAAAGAGGCGGTAAACATGTACTTGTTATCTCCGCGATCATTACGGCGATTTTCGTGTTGTTTGGCGCGATTATGCCTGACCAGTTAAGTGCTGGCGCCGGTTGGTTGTTCTCATTCCTGACAGGAGATTTTGGTTGGTTTTATCTCATTACAGTTTTTGCTCTCCTGATTTTTGCCATTTATATTGCGGCCAGCCGCTATGGCAAAATTAAATTAGGAAAAGATGACGATAAACCAGAATTTACAAATTTCCAATGGTTCTCCATGCTGTTCGGCGGCGGTATGGGTATCGGCCTTGTATTTTACTCCGTAGCTGAACCAATTATGGACTATGTTTCTCCGCCCAGCGCTGATCCGGAAACGGCTGAGGCTATGTACGAATCTATGCAGACAGTATTTTTTCACTGGGGTTTCCATCCTTGGGTAATTTATGCTGTAGCAGGTTTAGCCCTTGGTTACTTTGCTTTTAGAAAAGGCAGACCTTTCCTGGTAAGTTCGGCCTTTGAACCCTTGATTGGCGACAAAGTAAACGGTCCTATTGGTAAGGCCATTGATATTTTAGCGGTTTTCGCTACTATCTTTGGGGTAGCTACCAGTCTTGGTTTAGGAGCTGCTCAGATAGTAGGCGGTTTAAATTATGTTTACGGTATAGAATCCACTACGGCTTTAACTTGTATTATTATTGCTGTTATAACAGTATTATTCACCTTGGCCACTATGTCTGGTTTACATAAGGCCATGCAGATGGTAGCCAATATAAAAGTTTGGCTTTCTGTAGCCTTTATGGTATTTATCTTTATATTTGGCGGTGCTGTATTTATTTGCAATCTCTTTACCACTTCTTTAGGCAGTTATTTAGGCAACTTGATTACCAAGAGCTTATGGATGGAAAATACTGATTTTGTCGCCGCTTGGACTGTATTCTATTGGGCATGGTGGATTGCCTGGGCTCCCTTCTGCGGCCAGTTCGTGGCTCGTGTTTCTAAGGGTCGTTCTATTCGTGAATACTTACTCGCTGTTATGCTGCTTCCCGCTGGCTTTGGTTTTATCTGGCTGGGTATCTACGGCGGCGCGGCCTTCAATATTAACGCTTTAACAGGCGGCGCTATTCAGGCGGCTGTAGGCGCTGACTATACTACTGGTCTTTTCGCGCTGCTGCAG
>CAWVFN010000095.1:0-5206 GCA_963928475.1 Bacillota bacterium | reverse complement strand
AAAGGAAGATTTCTTTTTGCTTTCCGCGGCTTTTTCTTTTTCTTTTTCCGCTTCATTATCAAAACCAGTGGCTATGACAATAACTCTGACCTCGTCATCGAGAGTTTCATCAATAGCAGCACCAAAAATAATATTGGCTTCTTTATCGGCAGCTTCTTCTACAATTTTAGCAGCTTCATTCACCTCGAAGAGGGTCAAATTAGAACAACCTGTGATATTGAGGATAACACCTTGAGCGCCATGAATAGAGGATTCTAAAAGAGGACTGGAAATAGCAGCTGTGGCAGCGTCTACCGCGCGGTTTTCGCCCCGAGCTATACCAATGCCCATCAAAGCGCTGCCAGCATCCTTCATGACCGATTTAACGTCATTAAAATCAAGATTAATAAGGGCAGGCATACTAATGAGATCAGTTATGCTTTGAATACCTTGATGCAAGACATCATTAACTATACCAAAGCTTTCTGTCATAGGTGTACGGCTATCGACAATCTGTAAAAGTTTATCATTAGGAATAGTAATCAAGGCATCAACTTCGTCTTTTAATTCATTAATACCATACTCAGCCTGCTGAGCGCGTCTTCTTCCCTCAAAGCTAAAGGGTCTGGTAACTACGCCAACAGTAAGGGCTCCCACTTCCCGCGCTACTGAAGCGATAATAGGAGCAGCGCCGGTACCTGTACCGCCGCCCATACCAGCTGTAACAAATACCATATCAGAGCCGTCTAACATTTCTTTAATTTCTTCTCTGCTTTCCTCTGCGGATTTTCTGCCCATTTCCGGGTTGCCGCCGGAGCCTAACCCTCTAGTTAATTTAGTGCCGATCTGCAGTTTTTCATCGGCTTCGGACTTTTTCAGAACTTGCAGGTCAGTGTTAACCGCAATGAAATCCACACCAGTAACTTCATTGGCAATCATGTGGTCGATGGCGTTATTACCGCCGCCGCCTACACCCACTACCCGGATCTTAGCGAACTGATCGTAATCCATATCTTCAAATTCCAATGCCATGCCATTTCCTCCCTTATATTTATACGATAATAATGGACTCAAAAAAATCGTAAATTCTACAAAATTATTCTCTTAAATCATAGAGATATCCTGTTTAATTATAAAGCTTTTTCTACCGCTTGTCAATTACCGGCTTATATTTTAACTATATGTATTTATTCAACACAATCTGTCTTAAAATAAAATATTTAGCCGGATAATAAGGAATCACGTAATTAAGCTATTTAATTTACGCCGCTGTTTTCCGTCACAGTTCCCGTGTTTTCATAATTATTAGTATCTGTTCCCTGAGACTGATCATTCACCGGCGCCTCAGTCTCGGTTCCCGGACTTGCCCCGTTATTCTGCTGAGTATCTACGGTCTGAGACTGATCCTCTGGGGATTCACTATTATCAGTGTCCTTTGTCTGCTGCTCCACTTTTTTTTGTTCCGCCTCTTTCTCCTGCTCCGCTACTATATCGTAACCCTTTACCACAGGATTGGAGGGAGAAGACAGATCTATATATTCAACCTGGGACAGCTTGGAAGCAGGAATCTGCTGCAAAATACCGTCCAGGACATTTTTCTTTTTCCACATATCCTCATTTTTGCCAAGGTAAATTTTCAAATCACCAATGAAAAATACAAAGTTGCCTTTAGCTGTATAATGAAGTTCCCTTAGCTGGCCCCGACAATAATCAGCGAATACTTTAGATATGCTGATAGCGTCACTTAAACCGCTGACGTTAGTAAACTGCAGACCCACTGAAAGGTTGTCCGGCAGTTCCAAGCCAGTAATCAAAGGTAAATAATCGTTATACTCATCCCGCTTAATAAATATATATCCGTCTTCATCCAACAAATAATAACATTCATCACCGGGAATCCAAGCAACAGCCTCACGCTCAGTTATGGTAATAAGTATTTTATGAGGCGGACGTGTATTAACTGATACGTCAGCCACTGCTGGATGCAGAGCTATCAGTTCTTCCGCTTCATGGCGATTAACAGAAAAAAGATTGACCCCTGTTTCTATATTGGCAAGAGCTACTATATCATCCTCATTGACACGTTCTAAACCTCTGACTTCTATAGATTTAACGGTAAAGACATCACTTTGCAGAAAAAAGAAAACAGCTACGCAAACTATAAGAACTAAAATTATTCTTAACAGGCAGCCACTGAGATTAAAACCTGAACGCTTCTTAGTACGGCGAGTCATGGCTCTGCCCCCAGTTCTTCTTCTGCCGCGTCCAGCCGTTCCTCTTCCGCGGCGAGCGGCATTACCCCTTCCGGAGCCGACCGGGGTTAACCCCTTATTTTCCTGTCCGGCGTCTCCCATATTAATATCCCCTCTTTTGCAGTTTTCTCTTACTTAAAAGCCCTGTCAAAAATGGGCTTATTTTTCTTTATCTTTAATATTATAATGAAAAAAACCAGCTTCGTAAAGGGGAAATATGAAATTTCCGCAAAATTACACTAAATAACCGCTGAAATAAAAAATTCCCCTTTTTTCAAAAAAATACTGTTGCCTTCACTTTATTTTAGGGGTATACTTATTATAATTTCATAGGACAGTTCGCGACCATCCTGTCCCTAAAAAAAACTACGGGCGCGGCTTTGCCGCAGAAGGCGTAATCTATTTACGCTTTTTTGATGGGCGTATTACGCCCTTTTTTTATGCCCTCAAGGAGGATAATATGCCTAACGAATTAATTCTATTTTTTAATCTGATCCTGGTTTACGGCTGTGTATTGCTTGCTTATAAGTTCTTTGGCATACAAGGACTTACCTGTTTTACCGTTTTCGCGACTATAGCCGCGAATATTGAGGTTCTTATCCTTATCACCGCCTTTGGCTTAGAGCAAACTTTAGGCAATATAGTTTTTGCCGCCACTTTTCTGATTACTGATATAATAAGTGAAGTGAGTTCTAAAGAACAAGCTCAAACTACAGTTAACATAGGTATTGCCACCACTGTTTTTTTTATCATTATTTCTCAGGTATGGCTTCTCTATACCCCCGCCCAAAATGACTGGGCCTTCCCCCATATCGAGACTATCTTTACTAATACAGGACGCGCCATGTTAGTCAGCATCATAGTCTATGCCATAACCCAAAAACTTGATGTCTGGCTCTACCATAAATGGTGGGCATTTACGACAAAACGCTGGGGCGATCCTAAAAGATTTCTCTGGCTGCGCAATAACGGCTCCACTCTTATTTCTCAGTTTTTTAACAGTATTCTTTTTAATTTCGGCGCTTTTTGGTTCCTCTACGATATGCCGACATTACTTTCTATTACCTTTACAGGCTATTTGATCTATATCTTCACTTCCCTGCTGGATACTCCCGTCATCTATATAGCCAGGAAAATCAAACCCTTAGTTTAGTATAAAAAATCCCGCTTACAAGTAAGCGGGATTTTTTCTTTACTAAATATAGCTCTTTTACTGCGAAATCAAGGCTTAAAATAATGACTTACAAGATACTTGTACCATAATTCTGTAAAATCAGTATCCTCTATTTTAAAACCAAGCATCTTTTCTATTGCCATATATACACTATCCTTAGTGCCGATATCATGACGGAGATCGTCACAGAGTCCCGCGAAAATACGAGCCTTAACACCGCAGTCTTTATCTGCCTCGGCTCTTGACCAAAGTTCCGACGCTGAACAACAAAGGCAGTCTTTTCCCTCTAAATATCTTGTTAAACCAGCATGAGTTATAGAAAAACGCTTTAAAACATTGCTTTGTTTATCCATATCCAGATTTGCAGGTGACGAATGCTTTACCAACGCTTCTACTACCGCCGTTTTAGCCGCTCTGCCTATAAGCTCTCCCAATAAACTGTGTTTACCCGCATCCCTACGACAACAACCAGAAGAAGTAATATCACTAACAACAAAAACACCGTCAGTGCCAGAACCGGTAGCCAGCTCCAGAGAATACAATGAGGGCAACCGCAGCTGACGTACGGCAGCTGCCTTAGCCTCTATAACAGTGGTTAGTGCCTGAGTTATTGTTCCCGGCGCTAAGGAAGCGTTTGTAGTAACAATAATATTTATGGTGCCTGTTAAATCAATATAACCATCTTTACCTTCGTCATAGGAGCCGGGATCACCAGCACAACCACCATTACGTTCAATACCGCCAGTCACTATAGCTGTAACCCATAACTCGCCAGCAACGGCAGTGGACATAGCCATATCATCCATAAATACCGCCGTAGTCATACCAGCGGTGAATAAAGGATCAAGTCCCAATTTAACAGCGATATTTTTCAGGGCCTCGCCATAGTCTTCTTCCTCGATTTGACACTGACCATTTTCATCTTTTAAATCAAGGTTATATATGGTCTTTAAGTCATCCCTTATACCACCAAGCCATAAAGAGGTACTAATAACACGGCGCCGATTTTGAAACTCCAAAATCAACGCCTTATCTTTGCGGTATAGTTTATCACCATTGGGCAATACTGCTATAGTCTTCATTCTAGACTCCCTTTATCTTATTTTTTCCAGCCTCTTCAAGGAGCTCAGAGGCTTGACTCAATGATACCGCACTGTCCTCATCACCAGAGATCATTCTGGCGATCTCACTTTTTACGCCGTCTCCCTCTAACTTAGCTATATATACATTAGTTCTTTCCCCTACTCCCTTTTTCTCAATATAAAAATGAGCATCAGCGTAGGAGGCAACAATAGGAGAATGGGTAATGGCAAAAACCTGTATGCCTCGGGATAAGGCAGCTAATTTCTGGGCTACTGCCGCGGCGGTTTTACCCCCCATACCACTGTCTATTTCATCAAAAATCATGATTTCTACTTCGGTACCGCGGCCTAAGATGATCTCCAAGGCTAAAAAAACTCGTGACATCTCACCGCCTGAAGCGATCTTAGCCAAGGGCTTTAGAGTTTCTCCTTTATTCATGGAAATGAGAAAAACAGCTCTATCACCGCCATCAGCAGATAAAGACCCCTCCTCCAAACTTAAAGCAAATTTGGCGTTAGGCAGCATTACATCGTGGAGTTCCTTTTCCACCAGCCTGCTTAAATCATTGCCGGCCCTTACGCGCAGATCATGCAAATACTCAGCCTTTGCCTGAAAAACAGCGGCAGCGTCAGACTCTTCCTTTTGATATTTACTGAAAAAATACTCATAATCGTTTAAAGATTCCACTTCACTCTTAAACTCTCTGTAACGACGTAAA
>CAWVFN010000094.1:0-3355 GCA_963928475.1 Bacillota bacterium | reverse complement strand
CTCAGGGGCGCATTCTGGCTTTTTCCTGTCATAGGTGGGCAGTTTCCGCATTTCATCTAAGTCAATGGCCTCACGCATATGTCCTATTACTTCATCAGTTAGGAGGATAACTGGGGTCATATATTTTTCCGCCAGAGAGACGGCGCGAACTGCTAAACGGAAGCACTCCGGTACGCTGCTGGGTGTAAGGACGATAGCGCCGCGGTCGCCGTGACTGCCGTATTTGGCCTGGTAAATATCTCCTTGAGCCGGACTGGTAGGTAAACCCGTAGAGGGGCCGCCTCGCTGGACATTTACGATGACGCAGGGTACTTCAGTAATAGCGGCATAGCCAATATTTTCTTGTTTTAAGGAGAATCCCGGACCCGATGTGGCGGTCAAGGCCTTAACACCGGTAAGGCTGGCGCCTATTACCGCTGCCATGCTGGCGATTTCATCTTCCATTTGGATAAATTTACCGCCGTATTTAGGCAATTCTTCCGCCATGATTTCTGCTATTTCCGTTGATGGTGTAATGGGATAACCGGCGTAAAACCGTACGCCGCCATGGATAGCTCCTAAGGCGCAGGCTTCATTGCCTTGTAATAATTTAAGATTGGCCACAAGAATCACCTTCTTTCACTTCAATAAACTCAATGGCAAAATCCGGACAATGGAGCAGGCACTGTTTGCAGTAAATACAGTTTTCGTTCCGTGCCATTATCGGTTTCCCCAGTTGATCTCTGTCATAGACTTCTTTGGGGCAGATATCAATACAAATGCCGCAGCCTTTACAGAGGTTAAGGTCTATTTCCTTTTGAAACTCCGCCATTTTTTTCTCCTCCTCAATCCATATTCTCTTATCTCAATATATGGTAAACCCAAAAGCTTACGTTATTACGCAGTTCTTTTGGGTTTAATTATCGTATTAATTTAATGTTTGCCGCAGCCGCACTGACATTTTCCTTCATCAGGATTATATCTGGTAGCGGCCATGCTCAAATCGCAAAGAAGCGCGTCCAAATCTATACCGTGGGCTAAAGCTCCTTCTTCTAATGTTTCAAAATGGGCAATGGCACAGCCGAGACAGCCCATGCCGTGGGTTTTAAAAACTTCTACAGTATTAGGCCATCTTTCTACTATTTCGCCTATACTCATATCTTTTGTTACCATAATAATGTAACCTCCTTATGTGTTGAGAAGAATATATTTAATCATAATATTAATAAATATAAGTATATTCCCGATTTACATATTTGTAAAGGGAATATCTTAACATTTTAATGAGGTTGGTAAAAAGAATTTACTTTTGGTCTTATTGTCTTCTCATAAAACGACACACAGTAGGAGTAGATGAAGTCATAGATAACAAAACATATTTGAGATCCTATTATAATGAGCCAAAGAGATATAGGGAAGTGAATATTGGGCATAAAAATCTTAATTAGCAGCCATAGGTAAAGTGCTCCGGCGGCATTTAAATATATTAACTTTATAAGCCATTCCAGTATAAGATTAGGACTTTTTTCTGCCCAGGTTTTTATTAGTCCGTAAAGTCCCAGAACTGTTACATAGGGTAAAACAGCTATTTTATTGGGAATGAGAATGAGGGATAAAATAGCCGTGGCCAGATAGAAAATAAAGCCGGTTTTTTTATCGCATTCGATAATTACCGCTGCCATAGGCAAGGAGGAAATACCATAAAGTACCAGTTTAAGATTGGGTATCACCATAGCGAAAAACAATATGATCACGGTAATAGCTGTCATTATACCGGCGAAGGCCAGTTTTCGCGTATTATTCATGGTTAAGCCACCTTTAGCAGCAGGTTATCAAGTCCCCGCCCATGCTTTCACAGCAGCAGTCACTGCAGATGAGACAGCCGCCGATCTCACAGCAGGAGGGGGCGAAACCGCGTTGGTTAGACTGAGCCTTATAGCTTTGGCCGGCATTGCCGTTTACTCTGTTCCAAAGAGCCATATATTCATGGTTTTGCGGCTCCATTTGGGTAGCTATTTTAGCATAATCTCTGGCTCTTTGAGTCCAGCCTTTTTCCGCGAAGATCCAGGCCTGAAAGTAGTAGTAGTCAGGATCGCTGTCGCTGAGTTCATTGGCTAAGGCCAAAGCCTCGTCTAAGAGGTTGCGTTGGATATTTTTACGTATTTGTGTTTTTATGGCGTCTGTATTGCCAAATCCATTTGTGTCCGCTGACATTTCCATTTTTTACTCCTTTATTGTTCCATGGTTTGAACAAGATGTTCTAAGTTTAAAGGGGGTGGCGAATTTTGTGGCATCACCCTTTTGTCGTTGTGCCATTATTTTTTCGGTCACGCCGCGTATACCCAGAAAAAAGATATTCTCCAATAATTCCTGATTACGCTTTAAGGGCAGTTCAGTAAATATTTTGCATATCTCTTCCAGGGAGAAAAAAAGGTTGGCGTAGATATCTTCTTCCGCTTGACGAAAAAAGTCAGGCCATTGATTGGCTTCATAAGGTAAAGTAGCCGTAAAGGCGTTAAATTTTTTTTCTGCCATATCTTCCGGCAGATCGTCTAAGGCGTCTATAAAGTAGAGCCAGCGTCCGGCGTGATAGCCGAGTTTATGTAAATCATTTTTTAATTGCGGCGGTGAGTTAAGGGACATTATATCGCCTACTAACTGAGCGAAAGGATGAACCAGGGAATCCAAATCTTGCTTTTCCTGTTTTTCCCCGGCATAAAACTGTTTAAGATGATTTTCAGTTAGCAAGGCTGTTTCGCTGTGCCGGTTTTGGGCTTTAACAAAGGCTTTTTTATAAAGAAACATGGCAAGACCAGCGCTGTAGGCCTTATCGTCCCGCCAGGCGTCTTCCAGCTTATAGTATCCCATAATAATAGTAAGCAAAGCCGCTTTTATGACGCTGTCTTTTTTTAAGATCATATTCTTTTTCCGCCAGGGGGAGACTGGGCAAAAGCCTTTTCCCTGTTGAGGTTCATCTTCTGATAGAGCGTCAAGGAATATGGCCATAAAGGTCATATCGTAGCTTAGGAACAGTCTTGCTTTTTCCCCGTAGTCTTCTTTAAGCTGATGGCATAAGCCGCAGTAATAGGCTTTAAAAAGTGCCAAGTCTTTCATTTTTAACTCATCAGCATAAAAACGGATGTAACCGTACATTTTCAGTCCTCCGGCAGGAAAAAAAGGATATTATGGCGAAATATGGTGCAATAGTGAGGTGTCAAAGTGAAAAAAAATATTAAATTTCTTTGTGATTTTATCCTTGGTGTTAATAGTAAAGTAGAAACTTTAAAGAGTGATCAGGTTCAAACCTTATCAGCAAGAGAAGCCAAAGGCATATTACTTACCTGTCCTTATCCTCTTAGGTTTTTTGGTTCCTTAG
>CAWVFN010000093.1:0-9717 GCA_963928475.1 Bacillota bacterium | reverse complement strand
TGGTATGTCTTACACACATCTGAGTATGCAAGCCAGTCATTATTACGGTATCAATATCCAATTCTCTTAATAATAGTTCCAAATCAGTACGGAAAAAGCCACTGTAGCGGCGTTTAGGTACTACATAGTCTTGTTCACAGAGATTTAATTCAGGAATGACCTCAGCGCCCTTTGTTCCGGCGATGGCGTGATCACCCCAAAGCTTCAGTTCATGGTCAACACCTTTAATATGGGCGTCATTACAAAATATAACGGCGACACCGCTTTTTCTGGCGGCTTCCAGCAATTTAGCGGTTTGAGGCACGATAGCTAAGCCGCGGTCACATTTTAAAGCGCCGGTAACAAAATCATTAAGCATGTCCACAACGAGAATGGCTGTTTTTTTCGGATCCATAGTAAAAATCTCCTTTGTTTTGAATATTATGTATGTAATTTATGATACTTTTATTTTAACACTACTTGCTAAAATAGGCAAATTTAATAACCACATATTTTCCTGTTGCTGCTAATAAGGCTTAAGGCTTAAAGTTAGTCTTTATGTTCGATTTTAGCTTTTATTGTTTTTAGTTATAGCATAATAGGAAAAATATATATTTAAGACGTTGATGGCAGATGGTGAAATTTATTTTAGCAGCGAATTATACATTTATTAATATAGATGTTTTTTATAAAATCAACGTTTAGCGTATTTTCATATATGAGAAAACCACTGAACAACAATTCAGTGGTTTTATAATAAAAGCAATTACCATATTTAACAGTACTTATGTCATATTCTACCTATTTTAAATGACTGGTGGGGTTAACTGGATTCGAACCAGTGACCTCTACGATGTCAACGTAGCGCTCTAACCAACTGAGCTATAACCCCTTTCAAGGCAACTTATTTGCTGACTTTTGTTATTATCGTACAAAATGGCGCAAATGTCAAGCCCCTATTCTCAAGTATTTAAAGTTCTGATAAATAGCTCCTGATCAAAGTCTGCTTCCCTGGTGGGGCAGTTAGCTCTTTGACAGAGCTGACAATTTTTGAATTCTTTTTTTGTAGCGTATCTTATGCCGGAAACACTTTTTACCGGTGTCATGAGAAAGCTGTCACTCAGTTCCACGCCGGCTTTTACCGCATTATCCCCAAAAAGACGGAACATTTTTGTCTGTTCTTCAATGGACCAGTCAATTAAGGAACCCGGATTCACTGAGGATGTAAGGCCATCCTCGGCCATATAGTTAGATAGAGTTTCCGTCATGGCCAAGGAAATGCTGCGCAGATAGAATTCCATGATAGCGTCGAAGGCGTATTGAGCCATAATATCGTCTAAGCTGGCGGCATAGTCAGCCAATTCTTTACCGCAGGTGCATAAGAAGGGGTATACCGTATCCACTTCGGAAAAGTTTTTTACCAGAGCGGTACTATTGAAGGTTTCACCTGCTATAGTTATACTATTTTCTGTTCTATCTTCTATATTTGCTTCCATAAAAAAAGCTTTTGGTTTGGCTATAGGTTCAGCTTTTTTGGTAACCTCGGCAATAGTATCGCCGAATTGATGATCTCTTGGCATACCCATTTTTTCCAGGACATCACCGGGGGTAAATGTATAATTAAGATTTTCCACAAAAATAGTTTTCATTCTTTTGCCTCCACTGTAATTTTTGCTAAATATAATTATAATGAAAATTATTAAAAAATCAACATAATATATTGAGGTTGTTTATTTAATATGATAAAATTAGCCTGTTAGAAAAGTTATCGGAAAGATGTTTTACTTGGATTCTGGGGAGAATAATATGCATGAGGGTCATAGAGAACGTATGAGACACCGTATTGCGGAAAACGGTTTAGATAGTTTAACGGATCATGAGGTATTAGAGTATCTGTTATATTTTATCCATACCCGCGGCAATACTAATGACATTGCTCATAGACTTCTTGATGCCTTCAAATCTTTTCATAAAGTATTAGACGCTGATGTGGAGGCATTGATGGAAGTCAAGGGAGTTGGCTATGCCACAGCTCAGTTTTTAACTGAGCTTCCCGCTTTATTGCGTCGTTATGAGCGGGGCCGGCGTGATGGTGGTATTCGTTTCTTTTCCGTGGCTTCTGTTGTTGACTGGCTTGTTCCTTTGTATTATGGCGCAAAGGGTGAAACTACAGTGGTTTTATGTTTAGATGCCGATTATAATTTGATCCATGAGAAGAAATGGGATTGGGGCAGTCACAAAGAAGCCCCTGTGAATGTTAGGGAGATCGTATCTGTAGCTTTAAAATATAATGCCGCCAAGATTATTTTCTCCCATAACCATCTCACTAATATGCCGCGTCCCTCAGGTGCTGATGCAGTATTTACCGCTGATTGTAAAGTTGCTTTAGAGCGTATGCAGATAGAGCTGATGGATCATATAATCGTTTGTCCCAATGGTCAGTATTATAGTTTCAGACAAGAACAGCGTTTATGACAGTAGTGAGCTTTCTTGCTTTTTTCCGATAAATCTGTTAAATTATAGAGAATAAACTTTTTGTCAGAGGAGATTATTATGGAAAATATTACCGCTAAATTAAAAGAGTATCTCGCTATGGATACAGAGATAGATTTTAATGAATTTCAGAGTTATTATAATACGGTAATAGAAAAGCTGAACAAGGATTATCAGAATTTTTCTGAAAGTGACTTGGTTAGAATGCGGTATGTTCTCAATACCGTAGCTTTAAACGCGGAAACCCGGGGAGCTAGAAAAGACAAAAACATGAAGAAATTCAGAAAAATGGCGGAGAAAAGCAGATTTTGGTCTGACGCTATTAGCCATAAATTAAAGAAAGAATTTGGCTATACTCAGGCTTCCCTGGAAGAGGCTGATGAGGGCATAGATGAAGAGATGAGGCCGGGAGAATAATGCGCTTAAGAAAAATACCCGGTATAGATAAAGAATTTATCAATTTCCCCAATTTGCTTATTGATATGAATTCCCTTCAGCCGGGGGAGTGGCGGCGGCGTTTCGGCAATGATTTTCCCCTTTATGTAGAGGTTGGTATGGGCAGGGGTAAGTTTATTGATGCCATGACTAAGGCCAATCCTGAGATCAACTTTGTGGCTGTAGAATTGCAGAACGAGGTGATTTATGACGCGGCCTGCCGTATAGGTGATGAGCGGAATAATCTTTTTATTCTGCGGGGTAATGCCGCTCGTTTAACTGAGTGGTTTGCTCCTGGTGAGGTAGATCGTATTTACCTTAATTTTTCTGATCCCTGGCCCAAGAAAAGGCATGGTAAGCGCCGCTTAACCCATGAAAATTTTCTCAAGCTTTATCGTGAGATTTTGGCGGCGGAGGGAGACATTCAGTTTCGTACAGATGCCCGTTCTCTTATGGAATTCACTTTAACGGAAATGACTAATCATGGTTTTTCTTTAACAGAAGTTAGTTTAGATTTTCACGACAGTATTTTTTTTGATAACATTACCACGGAATATGAAGACAGGCAGAGCAAAAAAGGGCCTATTTACTATGGTCGTTTTGTTCTGGCTTAAAATATAATAGGAAATCGAGGTTGGATATGTATATAAGTACCAGAGGCGGGGTAGAACCCGTAACCGCATCAAAGGCAATTTACAGTGGCTTAGCGCCGGACGGCGGTTTATTTGTGCCGGTAGAGATACCTAAGGCTCGTAAGGAGTTTATAGCTTCCTTAGCGGATTTAAGCTATCAGGAGATTGCCCGGGAAATATTTGGTTATTATTTAGATGATTTTACGCCGGCGGAGATGGATAAAATTGTAGAAGCCGCCTACGGTGATAATTTTGATGACCAGGAAATTGCTCCTCTGCATAAGTTAAATGATGACAGTTATATATTAGAGCTGTGGCATGGTCCTACCGCCGCTTTTAAGGATATGGCCCTGCAGGCTTTACCCCATCTTCTCACTGCTTCTATGGCTAAACAGGAACCGGACAAGGAAGTAGTGATTTTAGTGGCTACTTCGGGGGATACTGGAAAAGCCGCTTTAGAAGGTTTTTCTGATGTTGATAAGACGAAAATCATAGTTTTTTATCCAGACGGCGGCGTAAGTGAAGTTCAGCGTTTGCAAATGGCTACTACCACAGGTAAAAATACCGCTGTGGTAGCCTTAGACGGCAATTTTGATAATTGTCAGACTGGTGTAAAGGCAATTTTTAACAACGAGAAATTTAACGCTAAAATGGCAGAGCATAATTACCGCCTTTCCTCCGCTAATTCCATTAATTGGGGACGTCTGCTGCCTCAAATAGTGTACTATTTTAAAGCTTATGGCGCCATGGTAAAGGCTGGGGCTGTAAAAATGGGGGAACCTATAAATGTGGTGGTGCCTACAGGTAATTTTGGCAATATTTTAGCTGGCTATTATAGTAAGGTAATGGGTTTGCCGGTGGCTAAGTTTATTTGTGCTTCTAATAAAAATAAAGTACTTACTGACGTGCTGTGTAACGGCGAATATAATAAGGAACGTGACTTTTACCGCACGGTCAGTCCTTCCATGGATATTTTAATCTCCAGCAATTTTGAGCGTTTTGTCTTTGAAATGAACGGCCGTAATGCCGAAGAAGTAGCGTCTCTTTTTGCTCAGCTTAATTCTGAAGGACGTTATCACCTTTCGGACGATACTCTTAAAGCAATGCAGGCAGTGATGTGTGGTTATTGGACTGATGAGGATGATACCCTGGCTACTATCGGTGCTGTTTACAGGGAATATAATTACTTAATGGATACCCATACAGCAGTAGCGGTACACGGTTGGGAAATGTACAAAAAAGAGCATAGCGATGTGGTGCCGGCAGTAATAGATTCTACTGCCAATCCCTATAAGTTTAATAAAGCGGTGTACGAGGCCATAAAAGGGGCTGGTGCTGGGGCTGACATGGATGAGTTCGCTATTTCTGAAGCCTTGGAGAGGGAAACAGGCGTTCCTATCCACCGCGGTCTGCTAAACTTAGACAAGAAAGAAGTTTTGCATAATACTGTGATAGACAGAGGTGAAATGCTGATAACGGTAGCCCGTATACTTGACATGTCGGAGGAATAATATGGAAATCCCACAGGATGTAGTCCGGGAATTACAGGATATTTTAAAGGGAGATTTCCCCCTTTTTATGGCGGCCATGGGGCAAAGTCCCCATGGCGGCTTGCGTTTTAACAGCAGAAAAGTCAGAAACAAAGAATACCTTGCCCTTGGCTGTTCCGAAAAAATACCCTGGACAGAATGGGGTTTTTATTGCGATCAGGAAAACGCGGCCAGGCACCCATATCATCATGGCGGCATATTTTATATACAGGAACCCAGCGCTATGGCGCCGGCAGAAATCTTGTCTCCCCACAGAGGACAGTGGGTATTAGATCTATGTGCCGCCCCTGGTGGTAAATCTACAAGACTGGCAGAATTCCTTGGCGACAGCGGTTTTTTAGTCGCTAATGATATAAGCAACAGCCGCTGCCGCGGCTTGCTCCATAATATGGAACGTTTTGGCATGAAGAACGCCGTTGTAACCAACGAAACCCCCGAGAGACTGCGGGAGCATTTCGGTCCGATTTTTGATCGTGTTCTCGTTGATGCTCCCTGTTCTGGCCAGGGAATGTTTCGCAAGGAACCGAGTCTTTTAAAAGAGTATGTCTCTGGTCGGGAGCGTCCCTATAGTCAGTGGCAGCGTGAGATACTGAATGCTGCCGTCGATTTGACTGCCCCTGGGGGAGAAATAGTCTATTCCACCTGTACTTTTACGGTTGCGGAAAATGAGGCTATCATAGATGATTTTTTGCGGGAGCACCATGATTTCTATCCTCTGCCTATTCCTTTATCTAATGGTTTTGCGCCCGGGGTGGATAATATGCCAGGTACAGTTAGGCTTTGGCCCCATCAAGTAAAAGGCGAGGGGCATTTTGTGGCCCATTTAGCTAAAAAAGGTTCAGCCCCTTCTAAAAAAGATTGTAATGGGACAATAGAACAGGATACTATTGAGGTCTGGGAGAGATTCTTAGCGGAAAACGAGATACAAACGCCGTCTGGTATTATCACCAGGCATAAAAATGCCCTTTTTCTCACTGCCCAAGGTATACCTCTATGCCGTGGTTTAAAGGTTGTGTGCCGCGGCTTATATCTCGGTGATATAAAAAAAGACCGTTTTTCTCCGTCACAGCCCTGGTCTCTTTCACTATCAAAGGCGGATATAGACTCTCCGCTGGTTTTCCCTGTAGATAGTATGGAGATAGATGCTTATCTTAAAGGATTAACGGTTAAAGCCCATGCTCCCAAAGGCTACCATGTGATTTTTGCTGACGCAGTGCCTTTGGGTTGGGTAAAATCTGATGGCATGGGAACATTAAAAAATCTTTATCCTCCGGCTTGGCGTAATCTTTAAGTCGAATATTGCAAATATTTATGACAAAAAAACAAGTTTTAACTTGACTATGAAGTTACTTTTGGTTATAATTTCGTTACAACTGCAAAAACTATATATTGCGGGCAAATTTGACTGATCAGGCAGTGGCTTTCGCCATGTAGTCGGGCCGAATGGCAGCAGATGCATCTGTGGGACAGTATCCACAGGTGCTTTTTTTATGGAGCGCCTGTAAATAAGGAGGTATTTAATGAAAGAGAACGCTCTAAATGATAAAAAACTGGTAATGCAGGTTTCTTTTGTCAGTATTATCGTCAATGTTATTCTTTCGGTACTTAAATTGATTGCCGGTCTTGTAGCTAATTCCGGTGCTATGGTGTCTGATGCTGTTCATTCCGCTTCTGATGTTTTCAGTACTTTTATTGTTATGTTTGGTTACAGTGCCAGCCAAAAAGAAAGCGACGCTGATCATCAATATGGCCATGAGCGATTAGAATGTGTGGCTGCTATAGTTTTAGCTTCAGTGTTGGCAATAGTAGGTTTAGAAATCGGCATGACTGGAGTTAACAAAATTATGGCCGGTCTTGACGGTGATTTAGCGGCTCCTGGCAAGCTTGCTCTATGGGCGGCGGTTATATCTATTTTAGTTAAGGAAGGCATGTTCTGGTACACACGCTGGGGCGCGAAGAAGATAGATTCTTCTGCTCTCATGGCTGATGCTTGGCATCATCGTTCTGACGCTCTTTCCTCGGTTGGCAGCTTTATAGGTATCGGCGGCGCTATTTTAGGTTTTCCTATTATGGATCCTATCGCCTCTTTAGTGATATGTGTCTTTATTTTAAAAGCCGCCTATGATGTTTTTCGGGATGCTATTGGCAAAATGACGGATAAAGCTTGTGATGAAGAAACTGTAACAGAAATGGAGCAGCTCATTAAAAGTGTTGCGGGAGTATGGAGTATTGACGTCTTGAGAACCAGATTATTTGGCAATAAAATTTACGTTGATGTGGAAATTGGTGTAGACGGCAGTTTATCTCTTAATGACGCCCATGCCATAGCTGAGAATGTACATGATTTAATTGAGGAAAGGTACCCCAAGGTAAAGCATTGTATGGTTCATGTAAATCCCGGCACGTTGCAGCAAGAAAAATCAATATAATTTAGTTGAAAAGAGCAATTATAAAAACCATAGGATCGAATGATCCTATGGTTTTGGTCGTTTATATGAACAGGGCATGACACCCTGGCTGGTTTTCTATATATTTGTCCTTAAGGCTCTAAATAATGAGGAAAAAGATCGCGGTGGACTGATTGTGATAATTTAACCGTTACGCTCTCAGTTTAGGGAGCGTAACGGCTTATGGTATTTTTATTTAGCAAGGACAGTCTATTTGACAGTCATCTTCCCAAAAACAATCTGAATTATCGCATTGATAGGTATCGTAATTATCCCAGCAGCAGTCATTTTGCCAGGGACACCATGTTTGGCAGCGGCAGAATCTGCATGGACCCCAGGTAATACAGGTTCTGGGAGTAGCTAAGGGTATAGGGCCACAGAAGGGAGAAATCAAAGAGCAGATCATATATATTTTCACCTCACTTTATTTACAGTACATATCTATTATATGAGTAAATTTTGTAGTGGTTAATAGTAACAATATGGCGCGTAAACAGATGTACCGCAATACCGGTTGCCATAACAGCAAGGTCGCCAAAGTGGCAGTATTAACGGGTACATAAAAAAGAAAGGAAAGATTGGAAAAAATGGGAATCGACAGCAACAATTCATATATTGTCACCTCATTTCAAGCTTTTTCTAAAAAACGGTAATCGCCGTTCTTTATTATGATATGCGGTCAAGTTTTAAATGCCACTTAGGATTTTTTATTAAGGTCATGGATTCTGATTTTTTGGCGAAATAAATAATTATCTTCTTGCAATTGCAGGATAAGGGGCATATAATATGCTCTGGAGGAATAAAGCCCATGGAAGAACGTTTACAAAAATTATTGTCTGGCGCTGGTATAGCCTCTCGCCGCAAGTCGGAGGAATTGATTCTTGCCGGCCGTGTTAAGGTTAACGGTGAAACAGTACGTGAATTAGGGATTAAAGCCGATTTTGGCAAGGATAGAATAGAAGTTGACGGTAAGTTGATACAGCGTAAGGAGCGCAAGATATATGTACTGCTTAATAAGCCTTGCGGCTATGTCTGTACTGTAGATGACGAACTGGGACGTCCTACTGTTTTGGATTTGCTGCCTGACTGGGGTGTGCGTCTTTATCCAGTTGGCCGTTTAGATATGGATACTTCTGGTCTTCTTATAATAACCAACGATGGAAAAATGACTAATGCTATTTTGCATCCTTCCCGTGAAATCAATAAGATTTATAGGGCAGAGGTTAAAGGTGTACCTACTGATGAGCAGTTATCACCTCTTCGCCGCGGTCTTGTTCTTGAAGATGAGAGATTTGCCCCGGCGAAAATACGCCTGCTGTCGCCAAAAGGCAGGGATAGTGTATGGGAGATCATAATACATGAGGGCAAAAAGCGTCAGATCCGCCGAATGTTTAAAGCCATTAAACATCCTGTGATAAAGCTTGAGCGTACAAACATAGATTTTCTCAGTACCAAGGGCTTAAAAGAGGGAGAGTGGCGCTTTCTGAAAAAGGAGGAACTCCGCCGTTTAATAGGTGATGTCAGGGAAAAACGGCAGAATGATTATAACCGCCAGGTTTTGACTCCTGTCCGTGGCAGGAATAAGGGAAATTTTTGGCAAAATAAATAATATCAGTGTTTATTTTATTTATAAGACAGATTAGCTTTATCTGACGGCAGGATTGATGTTTTGTTGGAGGTTCGTATGAAGATAGTGCGTTTTACCACTTCTAAGCAACGTCAAAAGCCACGTTTTGGCTTATTGGAAAACGGGATAGTATATCCATTGGCTGGCGATTTAATGGATAAACCCATACGGCAAGGTCTGCGTTATCCCTTAAAAGATGTACGTCTTCTTTGTCCTGTAAATGCCTCAAAGGCCATATGTTTAGGTTTAAATTACCGAGATCATGCTAAAGAAATGGGTATAGAACCGCCGGCTTCACCTGTTTTTTTCATGAAACCATCCTCTGCTGTTATTGGCTCTGGTGACGCTATTATCTATCCTCGTGAATTAGTAACTCAGCTGGACTTTGAAGGGGAATTGGCGGTGGTTATAGGTAAAACTACCCGTTATGCTTCAGATGAGGAGGCAAAGAATTCTATTTTAGGTTATACCATAGCCAATGATGTAACTGCCAGGAATTTACAGCCCAAGCGGGGGCAGTGGACTATTGCTAAATCTTTTGATACCTTTTTGCC
>CAWVFN010000092.1:0-5185 GCA_963928475.1 Bacillota bacterium | reverse complement strand
GGATACTGGTGTCAATTTGCTTTCCCCTGGTGAGACACCTTATGAAAATGCCCAGTTTCTTCTCTTCCTTTGTGCGGTAATTAAAGCTGTCGATGATTATCAGGATCTGCTGCGTATTTCGGTGGCCACCGCTGGCAATGATCATCGTTTAGGCGCCAACGAAGCGCCGCCTGCTGTTGTTTCCATCTTTCTCGGCGATGAGTTAAACGCTATTTTAGAATCAATTGAGACGGACACTCCTTACAGCGCTATAGGAAAGACCCAAATGAAATTAGGCGTTAATGTCTTGCCAAAATTCACCCGTGATACCACTGATCGCAACCGCACATCACCATTTGCTTTTACAGGCAACAAATTTGAGTTTCGTATGCTGGGTTCTTCCAACAGCATCGCATGCGCTAATATTATGTTAAATGCGGCAGTAGCTGAATCTCTCAGGATTTACGCTGATAGACTTGAGGGGGCGCCGGATTTTGAAAAAGCTTTACAGGATATGATTAAAAAGACCATTAAAGATCATAAAAGGATTATTTTCAACGGAAACGGTTATGATGACGCTTGGATAAAAGAAGCCACGGAAGTAAGGGGTCTGCTTAATTATCGCACTACCGCTGATTGTATGCCCCATTTATTGGATAAGAAAAATGTAGATATGCTGACAAATCAGAAAGTGTACTCGGAAGTTGAACTGAAATCAAGATGTGAGATCATGCTGGAAAATTACTGCAAAACGGTGACTATTGAAGCTACTACCATGGTGGATATGGCCAGATGCGGTATAGCGCCGGCGATAGAAAGTTATGCTGCTAAGGTGGCTAAAAACGCTACTATAAAACGGACTTTTGACGCCTCTGTTACCTGTGAGTATGAAAAGAATTTAGTAAAAAGGCTGTCAACTTTAACCGAGATAATAGCTAAAGACGCTGATGAACTTGAAAAATCTTTAGTAAAACTTCATGACGCTGAAGATATTATGGCAGAATCAGTAATGATCAGAGACAGTGTTCTTGCTAAAATGGGTGAACTTAGAGCCGCTTGTGATGAAGCGGAAACTCTTACAGCTAAAAAATATTGGCCTTATCCATCTTATGCGGATATGTTATTTAGCGTAAAATAAAAGAAGGGTGATATTTTATGACTTACAGTGCTGTAAATACTATATGGATACTGTTCGGCGCCGCCTTGGTATTTTTTATGCAGGCTGGTTTTTCCCTTTGCGAAGCTGGTTTTACAAGAGCGAAAAATACCGGTAATATTTTAATGAAAAATCTTATGGATTTCAGTGTTGGCACTCCTGTGTTCTGGCTTGTAGGTTTTGGTGTGATGTTTGGCGGCGGTACCGCTTTCTTTGGTACTTTTGATCCCTTTATTTTAGGTGATTACAGTCATATTTTACCATCTGGCGTTCCCCTTTGGGCCTTTGTAATATTTCAGACTGTTTTTTGTGCCACAGCAGCAACTATTGTTTCAGGAGCTATGGCTGAGAGAACAAAATTTAGTGCTTACTGTCTATATTCCATTGCCATATCTCTTTTTGTCTATCCTATTACCGGCCATTGGATCTGGGGCGGCGGTTGGTTAAGTCAGCTTGGCTTTCATGATTTTGCTGGCTCTACTACAGTACATATGGTTGGTGGTGTATGTGCTTTGATTGGCGCTTATGTTTTGGGTCCGCGTATTGGCAAGTACGATAAAAACGGTAAACCCAGAGCAATTCTGGGTCATAACATAACCTTTGCGGCTTTAGGTGTATTTATTCTTTGGTTTTGTTGGTTTGGTTTTAACGGTGCCTCTACCGCGGGGATGGACAGCGATGCTTTGATGGAAACAGCGGGAAGAGTATTTTTTAATACTAATTTGGCGGCAGCTTTATCCTGCTGTACCGCTTTGGTGGTGACTTGGCTAAGGTACAAAAAACCCGATGTTTCTATGACCTATAACGCGGCATTGGCTGGTCTTGTAGGTATCACCGCTGGTTGCGACAGTGTTGCTCCGATAGGAGCGGCGGTTATTGGTATAGTGTGTGGGATCTTGATAATTTTTTCCGTAGAGTTTTTTGATAAAATAGTGAAAATAGATGATCCTGTAGGTGCTATTTCTGTCCATTGTGTTTGCGGTGCCGTGGGAACTATCTTTACTGGTCTTTTTGCTACTGGTGTAACGACGGAAAAGGGTTTGTTTTATGGCGGCGGCCTTCATTTCTTAGGCGTTCAGACTCTTGGTGTTATTGCTGTAGCGGCTTATGTTGCTTTAGTGATGTCTCTTGTTTTTATTGGTATCAAAAAAACAATTGGCCTCCGAGCTGATAGGGATGACGAGATTGCCGGACTTGACGTATCGGAATTTGGTTTAGTTACTGCTTATTCCGGCTTTGCCATGTTAGCAGATACTAATATCAGTAGTGGTGAAAATCAGCCTATTCAAGTCAGTGGTGATGTGCCGGTATCCGAAGCGGTAGAAGTTAAGAATATGCCGGTTTTTTCCTCTGATTCACAAAAACTTACTAAAATAGAAATTATATGTAAAGAGAGACGCCTTGAACCTTTAAAATCAGCCATGATGGATATAGGCATAACAGGTATGACAGTATCCCATGTCCTTGGCTGTGGTATTCAGAGAGGTAAGCCGGAGTATTATCGCGGTGTTCAGGTCGAGGCTACTCTTTTACCTAAAGTACAGGTAGATATAGTGGTAAGTAAGGTCCCGGTACGAAGCGTTATTGAGGCAGCTAAAAAGGTTCTTTATACTGGACATATAGGTGACGGCAAGATTTTTGTCTATGATGTGGAGAACGTAGTCAAAGTACGTACTGGAGAGGAAGGATATGAGGCGTTACAGGATGAGGAGTAGGCGCCTGTGCTGAAGACAGTACACTTATTCCGGATATTATAACTACATGAAGAATTGTCAATTGACAATGGGGATAGCTTTAGGTATAATAGCGATAATATATTTACTGAGGATTTGATGCTTAACTATGGACGACGCCGACAGTAGCGACGCTGACCCTAAAAAAGTATATTATAAATTAAATATGTTTAATATAAAGGTATAACCTGCGTTTTATCTAAAACGTAGGCTATACTTTTTTCTTTATCAACGGAAGACCATTAAGGTATATTCAAATATAAATTTATTAAAGAAAGGGGTGGTTTATCCTAAATGGATAATCACAAAGTTGAGCCTTGGCATGGTATGAAACTGGATAAGGTGTATGAAATTCTTCATACTTCCCCAGATGGTTTAAGTGATGCCGAGGCGGAGAAGAGATTAAAGCAGGATGGTCCCAATGAGCTGCGGAGTAGGCCGCCAAGAACTATTTTCCAAATGCTGAAAGCGCAAATAGTTGATCCCATGATCCTTATTTTATTGGGAGCCGCGGTATTTTCCGCAGTGCTTAGAGAATGGACTGAGGCGGCTGTAATTTTCACGATTGTAATAGTGAACGCTGTTATCGGTATTGCCCAAGAAAGAAAAGCCCAATCGTCTTTGGCGGCTTTGCGTCAGATGAGTGCTCCTACTGCCCGGGTTTTGCGCCAGGGGGAAGAAAGTATTGTACCGGCGAGTCAGTTAGTTTTAGGCGATATTGTTTTGTTAAGTGACGGCGATATGGTCCCTGCTGACCTGCGTTTGATTGATTCCGCCAATCTAAAGGTCCAAGAAGCTTCTTTGACAGGGGAATCTGTGCCGGCGGAAAAGGAAGCTGACACTCTTTTAAGTGATGATTGTCCTTTGGGTGATCGCGCCAATATGGTTTATACTTCAGCTATTGTCACTTATGGCAGAGCCATAGGTGTTGTTGTCGCTGTTGGTATGGATACGGAAGTAGGCAATATCGCGAATTTGCTGGATAGTCAAGATGATACTGATACACCCTTAAAGCGGAAATTGAATGCTGTTGGTAAAACTCTGACTATCGTTGGCATTATTATCTGTATTTTGATTTTTCTTATAGGTGCCCTGTACCAGCGTCCTCTTATTCCCCAGTTTTTGGTAGCCATATCCTTGGCAATATCGATTATACCAGAGGGACTGCCAGCTACAGCCACTATAGTAATGGCTCTGGGTGTACAGCGTATGGCTAAGAAAAACGCCCTGATCCGTAAATTGCCGGCGGTAGAAACTTTGGGAAGCGCCACAGTTATTTGTTCCGATAAAACAGGCACTCTCACACTAAATAAAATGACTGTTACGGATATAGCTGTTAACGGTGATTTTGAAAAGGGTACCACAAAAACTCTCACTGAGGTCTCACCTTATCAAGCTAATGTTTATAAGGAATTAATATATGCTGCGGCTCTCTGTAATGACGCCAGTTTTGATCCAGATAGGGTAGGGGAAATTATAGGCGATCCAACTGAAGGGGCTTTAATCCATATGGCTCGTACTTACGGCGTGGATCATGATGAATTGGAGGAAAAATATCCTCGTTTATTTGAACAGCCCTTTGATTCCGAGCGTAAACGTATGACAACGGTACATAAGATTGGCGGCAGGATAGTGGCCTATACTAAAGGTGCTGTAGATGAGATGCTACCCTTATGCAGAGATATTTTAACCTCAGAGGGAACTCGTCCCCTTACTGGGGAGGATAAGAAAAAGATTACGGATTTGTGTCTCAATATGTCTGAAAAAGCCCAAAGGGTTTTGGGTTTTGCCATGCGTTATCTGCCTGATGTGCCGGAGGATGATGACAATGTTGAATCGGATTTAACCTTCCTGGGTGTAACCGGTATGATAGATCCACCCCGCAAGGAAGTGGCTGAGTCTGTCAGGATCTGCCGGGAAGCCGGCATTCGTACAGTAATGATTACCGGCGACCACAAAGTTACGGCTTTAGCCATAGCTAAAGAATTAGATATTTATCAAGAGGGTAATTTGGTGATTGCCGGTGATGAACTGGATGCCATGACTGATGATGAATTAGATAGTGTGGTGGCTGAGGCGACTGTATTCGCCAGGGTATCTCCTGCTGATAAACTGAGAATTATTCAGAGCTTAAAACGTACTGGGGAGGTAGCCGCTATGACCGGCGATGGCGTTAACGACTCTCCGGCTCTTAAAGCTGCGGATATCGGGGTAGCTATGGGTGTGACCGGTACTGATGTGGCTAAAGACGCCTCTGATATGATATTGTTAGACGACAGTTTTACTACTATCGCCTATGCCATTAAAGAAGGACGGC
>CAWVFN010000091.1:0-18332 GCA_963928475.1 Bacillota bacterium | reverse complement strand
GTAGGTCCCTGGATAGAAACAGATATAGACCCAACAAATCTGGAGATTGAGACTCGTATCAATGGCGAGGTGCGCCAGCATTCCAACACCAAGGAAATGCTGTTTCCCATTCCGCATATAGTAAGTTTTTTAAGCAAGGTCATGACCCTCAATCCTGGTGACCTTATTGTTACTGGTACTCCTCCTGGCGTAGGTTCTATGTCTGTAGGTGACGTGGTAAGAGTTACTATAGAAGGTTTAGGCTATTTGGAAAATACCGTAAAAGCGGAGGAAGTTTAATGGGTGATAAGTTTTTAGCGGTGATAGGCGGCGGCCCAGCCGGCATGATGGCTGCTTGGGCAGGAGCGTCTATAGGGGCGAAAGTCATCTTATTGGAAAAGAATAGCCGTTTAGGCCGTAAGATGCTTATTACTGGCAAAGGTCGTTGTAATGTTACAAATAACGCTCCCGTGGCAGATTTAGTTAAAGCCTTAGTGGGCAATGGTAAATTTCTTTATGGTGCTTTAAGTGAATTTACCGCTGCTGATACAATGTCTTGGTTCAAAGAAAGCGGCGTAGAATTAAAGACAGAGAGGGGAAAACGTGTCTTTCCCCTCTCTGATAAATCCTCAGACATCGTTGACGCCATGGCAAAAAGATTGCGGGATGCCGGTGTCTTTATTAAGTGTGAAACGGAAGTAAAAGATATTATTATAGAAGATAACACAGTTACTGCTCTTAAATTACAAGATAGAACCATTGCTGTAGGAGGTGTTATTATTGCCACTGGCGGTATTTCCTATCCAGCTACCGGTTCTACCGGCGATGGCTATAAATTTGCTCTTAAGGCTGGTCATACCATTAAGGATACCTATCCAGCTTTAGTACCTTTAGTTGTCAGGGAAAAATATATCAGTGCTTTAGAAGGATTGAGCCTGCGTAACGCCGAAATAATATTAAAGGAAGATAATAGGTTACTGGGTAAGGATTTTGGCGAGATGGTATTTACGGATTTCGGTCTGTCCGGTCCTGTGATATTATCCCTTAGCCATTTAGCCGGCAAGCATTTTTTGGATAACCCTCAAAAGTCATTATCTTTAAGCATAAATTTGAAGCCTGCTTTAAGTGAGGAACAACTTGACCAGCGTTTACTGCGAGATTTTGAGCGTTATCCTAAGCGGGGCTACAAGGCTTTGTTACAGGGCTTACTGCCGCAAAAGCTAATTCCCATTTTTATTGAACTGTCTGGCATAGAACCAGATAAAAAAGGCAATCAGCTTAGCCGTGAAGATCGCAAAAAAATATTAGGACTTCTGCGTGGTTTTAACTTTACGGTTATCGGCTGCCGTCCTATTTCTGAAGCCATTGTGACAGCTGGTGGTATCAATATAAAAGAAATTGATCCAAAAACTATGGCTTCCAAAAAAATTAAAGGTTTATATTTTGCAGGTGAGGTCATGGATATCCATGGTCTTACAGGGGGGTTTAATATACAGGCCGCTCTTGCCAGTGGTTATAGAAGCGGCAGAGCCGCGGCCCAATATTTAAGAGGATAATATGGAACTTAAAGAAGCACGCATACAAGTAATAGAAACAGCACAGAGTCTCCTCAGATCCGGACTTGTCGCCCGCAGCTGGGGCAATATCAGTTGCCGCATAAATGATCATCAATTTGTCATCACTCCCAGCGGACGTTCCTATACTAATCTTAAACCTGAGGAGATAGTAATAGTAAATATAATTGATGAAAAGCATTGGGGTTCTATCATGCCTTCGGTAGAGACCGGCATGCATTTAGATATATATAAACTGCGTCCTGAAGTAAATGCTGTAATACATACACATCAAAATGAAGCCTCAGCTCTTAGCGCCATGGAGTGCGGTTTGCCGGCTCAATATGACGGCGCTTTTAAAGGTTCGGTTCGCTGCGGTGCCTATGGCTTTCCCGGCAGTAATGAGTTGCGCCATAATATAAGAGAGGAATTTCTAAATGGTGCTGGTAATGCTGTACTTATGGCTCATCATGGTGCTGTATGCTGTGGTACAGATTTAAATGAGGCTTTTCGTTGTGCCTTTATTTTAGAACGTACCTGTGAGCAATATTTTTTCTCAGCTTGCAAACGGTTTTATGGCCCCCAATGGTATCCCAGAATGTTTGTCTATGAAAAACTTTTTGAGGAAAAAGGATGCAGCTTCCCAGATGTAATACCTTATTTGGGAAATGCTGATATGATAGATGGTAAACCAAATATATATGGAGAGATAGAAGGTGGCGCCTTTCGCTTAAGTGAGGATCCCACCTTAACGGAGGAAATTTTTAACGCGATTTTTAAAGCCCGCCCTGACATAAAGCATATTAGACAGTTAGTGACACCGGAAGTTCTGACCTATTCAGCTTTAGGTGAAGACTTGCCTACCTATATTGATGATTTTGCTCAGATTAATGGCGCGGTAATGCATTGGTCTCAGTCTGAGGCTGAAGCGGTTGTAACTGCCTTGGGAGAAAACCACGGTGTGTTACTGGCTAATGGCGGTGCTCTTTGCTGCGGTAATACTGAGGATGATGTTGCCGCTTTGGCAATAGTAGCGGAAAAAAATGCTCATGCCGCTCTTATTCCCTCTTTTTTCCCAGGCAAAGCTGCTTTACCTGTAGAGTTAGAGGATTGTGATAAAATGCGCCAATTTTATTTAAAGGAGTATTCTAAAAGATTCTGAGGCGTTGATAAACTCTCTGAAAGTCTTATAGGGATTTTAGTTTTTAAGAGGTTAGAAATCAATAGTTTATAAATATATAAAAGCCTGTTAAATTTAGATTTAACAGGCTTTTTATGTATAGATTTGTTAAATAGAGGATCATATAGAGTCTCTTTTATATTAAAAGTTAGATGTATGAGTTGTGAGAATCAGATTAATTTTTTTTCATTGATATACCAAAACTCAGCAGGCTGATGCCCTGCACAATGAAGATAAAAGAAAGAATATAGTCGATTAGTACAATACCTGCTAAAGGATTGATAAAAGCCATAATCGCTATGAGTATAGAAAGAATGCCGGAAATCATGGCAAGAACCCACGGCTGTGACGCTTTTTTTAGGTCTATAGATGCACTGATTCGCAGGATTCCCATCAGCAAAATCAAACCCGCCACAATCGCTACAATGATTACATCGGTAAAGATTTGGAACCAGTAATTGCAAAGCATGGCAATACCGCCTATAATTGACAGAATCCCAAAGAAAACATCGGATTTAGAACCTTCTTTTTTCCCAAAGAAGGACACTAAAACATTAATGCCACCGAGAATTAAAAGAAATCCAAGAATCCAAGCAATGCTGAATGCGGTAAAAGCAGGATGAATGATGCAGAAAAAACCTGCTAAAATTGTTAAGATGCCTAAAATAATAGTAATTACTTTCATGATTTTCTCCTTGTATCTTGAACTTATAGGGTAGTTCTCCAATTTTTCTTTCTTAAAATATTATATATTTAGACGCTGTGAGTAGTTATTTCTTCTCCAGCAAATCCCTATCACTTTGCAAGGCTCAGACAAAAGCCTCATATCTCATTATTGATGAGATAGATAAAGTAAAGATTATATTTTTGATAATGATATTAATCAATAAATAGATTCTTGTTTTCACCTGATATTATTTAGATGTAAAAAACAAAGCTCACTTGTAAGACCTAATTTCCATTACATTATAACATAAGGATTAAAGAAGGGCTAAAAAATAAACAAGAAATGTTACATCGATTTTACAACTTAAGGGTTGTAAAGTGGTATAAATTGAGCTTATAACGCAGTAGAATATAATACAAAACACCTGCAAAACATCAGTTTAGCAGGTGTTTTATATGGTACACCGTCAGGGGTTCGAACCCTGGACACCCTGATTAAGAGTCAGGTGCTCTGCCAGCTGAGCTAACGGTGCATATTACATATTAAACTTTAAACTTTATATCTTGATTATACTGACGTTTCCTTGGTGCTAAATTACATTCAAAAACCAGTTACCCTGATTATTTTAATGTTGGACACTTTGATTATTATATCGCTATAAAAAGAGTTTGTCAATAAAAATACGGCAAAAATACGGTTTTATGGCTAAGAATTTTCTTAAAAAAGGTTACTTCTAAATAGAAAATTTATATTAGATTGGGTATTTAAAATTTGCTTATTACGACAGATAAAGTCTGCTGTATTATTAATTATTTAGATATAATTAAACATGATGAGAATAAGAAACTAATAATAATCTATCTTAAAATATTTATAGATATTATGTATGGCATCTTGCAAAGCAAAAGGCGATATGCTATATTTGAAATATAAGAACTCATTACTATTTAAGTATATGCCAGGCAAAACTATAAATAGTTATTTAGGGGGATATACCTGAGATTGTCTGATAGTACTGCTGGATTGGTTCAACCATTATCAGTAAACAAATCTTGCTTTATTTGTAAGAATGTTTTATGGTAGAAAGCGTGCAAATTCTAAGGAAAAAATTAATATTGGTTTTAGCAACGATGACTTTCTCAACGCCACCTGGCACTATAATAGTTGAAAGGAGACGGTTGGTTTTATATCATTCCAAGACAAATTTGTTCTGTATAATGTTGACAAGGGGGAAGTTTTTGGCTTCCCCCTTAATTGTGTAGTACTCAAGTCTTATTTTTCTGGTTTTAACTGGTGATTTCTCGATAGCGCTGATAGTTTCCTTATCTCTCATGCCTGAGGCCGAGAGGAAAAAGTCAAGGGATAGAGAGGAAAACCCTTTGTATTTGAAATCAGTGTAGCGCTGCTTTTCTGTGGTCATATGTTGACATAAAGTATTATCGCTGCTATAATTTGCCAGACAGCGGCGGGATTTTGTGATCTTTGCCGCTGTCAATAAAAATTTTTTCAGATGGTATAGTTATCAGGGAGCGGACACACTATGGTATTGACGAGGTGATAGTCTGGCCTGAGGTGAGGGAGCTGTCATGGCGGATAAGGGTTTAATTTTTGATTTAGAGGATATATTGATTTCCTATACTTATGATAAATCTGAGGAGTCGTCCTTGATTTTCGATTTCCTGCGGGAGAGAAAGTACATTTTTCATGAGGATGATTTAAAAGGCGTCTCTCCCCAGGTATTCGCTGAGAATTTTACAGCCTGGCGTGGTTCGGATTATGAGATACTTTTAAACGAGATTGGCAAATTTCAGCGCCGGGCTTTGCTGTCCGGCAAGGGAGATTTAGAGGCTCCCGGTGTATTACAGGTGCTGTCCGCTAAATATTCTATCGCCGTTATTGCCAGGAGCCGGGGTGACGGCATAGTGAAGGCTCTGTCTAACGCTGGTATACGTGGTTTTATAAATTACATTGTGCCGGGAGAAAGCTGGCTCAATGAGCCGAAAGATGGTATAGCTTTAGATCTTGTTATGGCCAAGTTTCCCAATATAGCTCCTGATAAGTGGTATTATGTTGGTCACCCGGAACATGAAAAATGGGCAAAAGAAAGGAATATAGTTTTTTTATGTTACGGTGCTTCTAATTTATCTACTCTGGAAGATGTTATGGAGGAGCTGATGTAGACTGTGGATACTGATATTTTGTTATGCCGTTGGGAAAAATATTTTCACAGGAAAAAAATACTTGCATTTTTTAGTCTAATTTAGTATAATAATCTTCGCTGATGTGAATAAAAAAGTTATTAGGGCAACTTGGAGAGATGGCCGAGTTTGGCTTAAGGCGCACGCCTGGAAAGCGTGTTGGTGTAACAGCCTCGCAGGTTCGAATCCTGTTCTCTCCGCCAAATATAGCGCCGTTTCTGGCTTAGTGCCGTGGGACGGCGTTTTTTCCTTGCCTGTAGGTTAATGGCTGGAAAAGTGATATAATCGGATTACTGAGTAGTTAGGACAATATTTTTAAAGCGGTGAGGCAAGTTTTTTAAGCTGATTTGTTCTTATAATTGTTGACATCGGGTATATTACTATTTATAATAAGTATATAATTAAATAATCAATCAGGTGCCTTAGGGCGTAATAGGGAATCGGGTATTATTCTGTGAGTAATGTTAATCCCGAACGGACCCGCCGCTGTAATTGGTGTTGGTATCGCGTGATCCACTGGATATATTCTGGGAAGGAGCGATACTGTTAAAACCATAAGTCAGAAGACCTGCCTGTTTGATTTTCTAAGTGGAAGCAATGGTAAAGTTTCAGCTTAATTTATGGCACATCCATATATTACGCTGGGACTTTTTTATTTTTTCCCGCTTGCTTTAAGGGAGATTTGTATGGAAAAGGCCGTAGAGATAAATATTAAAAAGTTAATATTTCCCTCTCAAGGAGAGGCCGCTTTACACGATATAGATTTAACTGTGGCCAAAGGTGATTTTGTGGCTATAACCGGTGGCGTGGCCGCTGGTAAATCTGCGCTGCTCCATTGTATAACCGGGGCGATACCTAAATATCATGAAGCGTTTTTAGATGGTGAGGTCAAGGTAGACGGTAAAAATGTCGCTGATCTTTCTTTGGCGGAAATGTGCCGTTTTCTTGGTTATATGACTCAGGATCCGCAAAGTCAGATAATCGATGTAAATGTTTATGAGGATGTAGCTTTCGGTCTCGGTAATCTTTGTGTCAGCCGGGAGGAACTGGATCAGCGGGTAAAGGATTCTTTATCCTATGTTGACCTGGCCGGTTATGAGCGCAGGAAAACAGATGAACTTTCCGGCGGTCAGGCTCAAAGGGTGGTTTTAGCCGGGGTTTTAGCTCTCGAGGCTGATATTTTGATTTTGGATCAGCCTACGGCGGAACTTGATAGCAAAGGGAGACGCGATCTGTATAGACATCTTAGGAGTTTAAATAGGGATAAAGGCGTTACTATCATAATGGTAATGGATAGAAGCTCGGAAGTGCTTTCCTGTGCTAACAGAGTTATAGTCATGGATAAGGGTACAGTAATTGATGATTGTCCTCCTAATGACTATGAAGCCCTCCAGAACCACGAGGCAATCTTTTCTCCGGCACCGGTCAATACTGAAACTATAGTTTCTTTGAGAAACGTCAGTTATAGCTATAAGGGCGGTTTCGTGGGCTGCGAGGATGTGAGCCTGGACATTGGCGCTGGTGAATTTGTGGCTATTGTTGGTTTAAATGGTTCTGGTAAGAGTACGTTGTTAAAAATCTTGGAAGGACTTCTGCCCGCCGCCGCTGGCCAGGTAAAAATCTTTCAGCGAGAAATGAATAAAAAAACAGGGGCAGAGCTTCGGCAAAAAATAGGCTTTCTCTTTCAGAATCCGGATAATCAGATTTTTGCTGATACTGTTCTCAAAGAAGTTTCTTTTGGTCTAAGACTACGTAAGATGGATGAGGAAATAATTAAAGAGCGTTCTTTAACTGTTTTAGCGGAATTGGGCTTGGCTGAATATGCTTCTCTTCATCCTCAGACTTTAAGCAGGGGTCAAAGACAGCTACTGGCCTTAGCCTCGATATTAGGGACTGATCCGGAGCTTATTATTGCTGATGAACCCACATCAGGTTTGAATGAGAGCCAAAGCCGTGAGGTTATGTCAGTCTTGCGCTCCTTAGTTGACAGGGGCAAAACAGTGATTTTAGTTTCTCATGACTTGGCTTTAGCGCAACGGTTCTGCCATCGTTTAATCGCCATGTATAACCATAAGATAGTAGCTGATTTCCCAGCTGTTGAGGCTGAGGAACATGAGGATATTTTGCGAGAAATAGGTCTTTTAGGGGAGAATAGTTATGAGTAATTCTATAATCAGCCAAATTGATCCCCGCTTAAAATTTGCCTGGTGTTTAGCTATATTGTTTGCCGCCTTAATTATAGATACCATAATTGGACAATTATTTTTGCTAGCTCTGCTTTTTATTTCTGAGTGGTTGCTGACAAGGAGTCTAAAGAATTTTGGTATTCTTACTTTAGTTTTGTTAGTGGTAGCAAGTCAATTACTCATCATTCAGCTGCTCTTTTGCCGTGAAGGTGTGATAGTTTGGCAGTGGGGTGTTTTGCGGATCTACAGTGAGGCTGTGCCTAAAGCTATTTTGGGTTATTTACGTACTTCTGTTTTGGCTTACGCGGCTGTCCAGTTTATTTCCTGGACGCCTTCTATAGATGGCGTACTGATGTTAAAAAGCTTTGGCATTCCTTATCGGTATGCCATGTTAGTGGGGGTAGCAGCCAGGTTTTTCCCTCTTATGCAAAAGGAGTACGCCGCTATCAGCCAAAGCCAGATGGTAAGGGGTCTGGATACGACAGGAGTCTGGCGCAAAATCAAGGCTTTGCCGCCAACCTTTTTCCCATTGCTTTACCGGGCGCTGCGGCGTTCCGCTGATACAGCTTTATCTATGGAACTGCGTGGCTTTGGTTTGTATAAAGAGCGGACTTTTACTAAGGAGTTAACGCCGCGTTTATGGGAAAAATTAGCTATAGTTCTACTGTTACTGGTTTTAGCGCTTTTGGTAATTTTTAATATAATTATTTAAACTTTATAGATAATACGTTGACGAGGAGGAAGATTAATGAATACGGAAACTCAGCTTATGCAAGGTAACAACTCTATGTTTCGCACGGATACGAAAGCTCTGGTAGGTTCAGTCATCTTGGGTATAGTTTTTGTCATTGCCTGTCAGGCGGCAGGCTTCATTGATAATCTACTGCCAACAGGGAAAGCTGGCATGTATTTGATCAACGGCAGTATTTGGGCATTTTTTACCGCTCTCATAGCTTTAGTGTATAAACAGCCTGCCGGTATTATCGCCGCCGAGGTGGAGGCCATTATCTCCATTTGGTACAGTCCCTTATGGGTGGCCTTTATCTTTGCTAATGCCATTTCTTCTGTAGCCGTATCCTTTGTTGCCCGCAAGCTTTCTATGGAAAAATGGTGGCACCATATAGTCGCTCAATTCATTTGTAATTTTTTAGGCAACTGCATAATTTGTGTAGGATTGATTAAGATTTACGGTTTGCCTGTAAATATCGCTATTATCGAATCACTGATAATTGTTGCCGTTTGCTGGCCTGTATCTACAGTTTTGACAAAGGTCGCTTATGATATGGTAAAGAGATCGGGTTTAGCTAAATAAGATTAGGAAGAGAGGAAGAATATGAGTCAGGATTGGCGTGATTTTTTAAAGGAATTAGAAGCGGCAGGTGAAGTTAAGCATGTCGCGGAAGAGGTAAAAAGAGAATATGAGATATCCACTTTGATGATGGAATTAGATAAGGAACACCGTTATCCTGTGATGGTATTTGATAAAGTAGCTGACAGTGAATTTCCGGTACTTACCAATATTCTCGCCACCAGGGAAAGATTTGCCCTGGGCTTAGGTGAAGCTGGGGAAAATCCCGGTGAAATCTACGCTAAAAGAATAAATCAGCGTATTGAGGAAGTAAAAATTGTGACGAAACCGCCTTTTATGGCTAATTCCCTGGAAAGTGATGAGGTCGATCTTTATAAGCTGCCCATAATCACCCATTTCCCCATAGACGCCGGACCCTATGTTACCTCTGGTTTATGTGTGGCGAAGGATCCTGAGTCAGGAGCCGAGACCCTTGGTTTTCATCGTATGCAGTTAAAAAATAAGAATACTTTAGGTATTTCCCTGCATTCCCGCCAACGGCTCTGGGAATACTTCCGCCGCAGTGAGGAGCGGGGTAAGAATATGGAGGCGGCTATAGTAATAGGGGTTCATCCTAATATATCTTTAGGTTCCATGGCCCTGGTTCCCTATGACCAAGGCAAATACGGTGCTATATCCGGTCTTTTTGGCGAACCTTTAGAGGTGGCTCAATGTGGTAGTGTAGATTTACAGGTACCGGCTTACGCCGAATTTGTTTTAGAAGGAGAAATACTGGCTGGAGAACGGGAAAAGGAAGGCCCCTTTGCGGAATTTACCAACTACGCCTGTTACCGCAGTACAGAGAATTTATTCAGGGTAAAAGCCATACGTTATCGTGACAACGCCATTTATCATGATCTCACACCGGGCATGAGCAGAGAACATGTAACTGTTGTGGCTATTCAAAGGGAAGGAGATGTTCTGGCTTCTCTGCGCCGCACCCTTCCTAATATCAAGGCTGTTCACGCTCCTTTCTCAGCCTGCGGTCTTTTCCATTGTTATATTTCCATGAAAAAAATAGCTGAAGGACAGCCTCAACAGGCGATTTATGGTGCTTTTGCCGTAGATCATAACATAAAGCTGGCCATAGTAGTGGATGAGGATGTAGATGTATTCAATGAGGAAGAGGTCTTATGGGCTTTGGCCACCAGAGTCCAGGCGGATAAAGCCGTAACTATTTTACCCCAGAATTTAGGTATGGGGGTTACTCTCGATCCCTCAACTGACGAACTGAGCCGCACCTCAAAGATGGGCATTGATGCTACTAAGCCTTTAGCTGGCTTTTCTCCTAAAATAACTTTAGATCCTAAGGTGCAGAAAGATATAGAAAGACTGTGGAAATACACTAAGTAAGAAGGGAAATTTATGCTCAAGATAGCGATTGATACAGGGGGTACTTTTACGGATTATACTTCCTATGGCAATTTAGGCAATGGTGAGGATTGCAGCATCATTGTGAAAAACCCCACCAATCATCATGATCCCGCCGCTGGTATTGTTGATGGCCTCAAGGAATTAGCTGCAGCCTGGCATACTGATATAGAAAATTTATTGGCCAATACTGAAACAATAGCTCACGGCGCGACCTTAGCATTAAACGCTTTGTTAGAAAAGAAAGGCGTAAAAACTGCTTTATTTACTACGGAAGGTTTTCGTGACGCTTTAGAAATACGTCGTTCTCAATTAAAAAACCAGTGGGACTTGAGAGCTTTGGCACCGGAAGTTTTGGTGCCTCGCCGTTTGCGTTTAGGTATTACTGAGCGGTTAAATTATGCTGGTGAGGAACTCAAAGCTTTAGATGAAGCTTCAGTACGCCGTGCCTGCGCTAAATGCCGTGAGGCTGGTGTAGAGGCTGTGGCTGTATGTTTTCTGTTTTCTTTTCTTAATCCGGAACATGAAAAAGCGGCTGCCGCTATTATTAGGCAGGAGCTGCCCGGCGTATTTGTATCCCTGTCTTCGGAAGTAGCTCCTAGAATACGAGAATATGAGCGTACTGTAACTACAGTTATTAATGCTTATCTTACACCTGTCTTAGCCGACTATTTAAAAAATGTTAAGGAGAGATTAGCCGCTTATGGTTGGTCTAAACCTGTGCATATTATGATGAATAGCGGTTCTCTTAGTGATATAGATGCCATGTCTGATTTTGGAGTTAAAACCTTATTATCGGGACCAGGCGGTGGTGCTGTGGGCAATAGCAGTTTAGGCAAGTTGACAGCTAAAAGCCATACAGTTTTGGCTGATATGGGTGGTACAAGTTTTGATATCCATGTTATCAGCGGCGGTAGTCAACGTCTTGTTTCCGATTCCGAGCTGGCTGGTTATCCGTTGACTATTCCCATGATAGATATATCTTCTATCGGGGCTGGTGGTGGCAGTATTGCTAGAGTTGATGGCGGCGGACGTCTAAGTGTTGGTCCGGAATCGGCTGGCTCAGTACCTGGTCCCGCTTGTTATGGCTTAGGCGGCACTGAGGCCACTGTGACAGACGCCCTATTGCTTTTAGGTTTAGTTGATGAGAAAAGTTTTTTAGGCGGCAGAATGAAGCTTTCCAGGAAATCAGCAGAGGAGGCAATAAAATCTAAGGTAGCGGAACCTTTAGGTGTTGATGTTTTGGAAGCTGCTCAAATAATTTATAAAGTAGCTGGAGAATTAATGGCCGACTCTTTGCGTCTTGTGACCATGAAACGTGGTAATGATCCCCGGCATTATAGTCTTATTGCTGCTGGTGGCGCCTTCCCTCTTTTCGCTGGTACTATAGCCGCCTCTCTTCATATGCCGGAGGTATTGATACCTATTCAAGGCCCTGTATTTTGCAGTTGGGGAATGTTGGGAGCTGGTTGTGGCTATGACATGGAGCGCAGTTTTTTTATGGAGAAGAAAGATTTCGCCGCCGGTAGACTCAATGATACTATTGAAAAAATGAAAGTTAACGGTAACCTGGAGATGGAACGGCTCAATGTTCCTGCCGCGAAACGTGGTTTTGAGGTAGTTCTTTCCATGCGTTATTTGGGACAGCACCATGAAATACGGGTGGCCTGGCCTAAGCTTTTCTTTAAAGAAGATGATTTAGCTGTTTTAGACAGGTGTTTTCATAAGACACACGCTGATATCTATCAGTACTCTGAAAAGGAAGCCCCCTGGGAAATAATTGACATTCATTTACGCTGTTATGAAAGTCGGGCTGAAAATCGACTTTTTCCTTTTGAAAAGGGCAATTCTGTTGTTTCTCAAGTTAAGTTAAATGGCGCAGCCTTTGGTGCTGAGGGAAACATTGAGGTTAAGGTATATAGTGAAAGTTCTCTGGCTGATAAAGTAATTTGCGGGCCGGCTTTGGTACGCTTTCCCTATACAACAGCGGTTATTCCCCAGGGTTATGAGGGTAAAGCCCAATATGCCGGTATACTATCTTTGAGAAAGGCGGGGGAATGATATGGCAGTGAATATTGAAAATATTATTAATCGTACTGTTATAGCCAACCGTTTGGACAGCATTACCGGCGAGATGGGTGTTGTTTTGGAGCATTCGGCTCGTTCGCCTATCTTCGCGGAGGCTTGTGATTTCGCTTGTTGTATATGTGATAAGAACGGTGAGCTTGTTTCTCAGCTCAGCGGTATTCCGATATTGGCTACAGCTGGTTCCTTTAGTGTTAAGGCTATGTTACGCCGTTATGCCGGAGATATTGCGGAAGGTGATGGTTTTATTATTAATGATCCTTATAACGGCGGCAATCACCTGCCGGATATTGGTATTATCACCCCTGTTTTTTATGGGGATGAACTCGTGTTTTTCTGTGTAAGCAGGGCTCATCACGGTGATATAGGCGGTTCCACAGCTGGCAGTTATAATCCTAAAGCTACAGAGATTTTCCAGGAAGGACTTATTATTCCTCCCACTCGTTTTATGCGTGATGATAAGATATTGACGGATATTTTTGAGCTGATAGCTTCTAATACCAGAAATCCGCAAATGTTAAAAAGTGATCTTTTAGCTCAGATAGGCGCTAATCGTTTAGGAGCCAGCCGTCTTAGGGAAATGATCGAGACCTATGGCTGTTCAGCTGTAGTCGAGGCTGTAGCTGAAACTCTGGGACAAACCCAGGCTTTAACTCGTGAAGCCATAAGAGAGATCCCAGATGGTATATACGAGGCTGTCGGCTACGTTGATGATGATGGCTGGCAGGAAGAGCCAGTAAAAATACAAGTAGCCGTTAAGGTCACGGGAGACAGGATTTTAGTGGATTTTACCGGCACCGATTCGGCGGTAAAAGGTTTTATAAACACTTCGGTTGTTACTGCTGCGGCGGCGGCGGGTATTGCGGTACTCTGGTTTTTAGGGCCTCATATACCGAGAAACGGCGGCGCTTTTAACTGTGTGGAAGTTAATTTGCCCCAGGGTTCTTTAGTGAATCCGCCTAAAGGCAGTCCCGTTACTCTTTGTACTCTTACCCCAGCCAGTGAAATTATAGGTATTATTTTTCAGGCATTGGATAAAGCCATACCCGGGCGGGTAAGCGCCGGTACCGGCAGTTACGCTGGACCTTCTTTCTATGGTACTGATCCTCGCAACGGTCGGTATTATGTGGGTTTTTCTTTTTGTTCCACTGGCAGCGGCGGTGCTTTAAAGGGCTATGATGGTAAGGCTTATATATCGGAAATGTCAAATTTTGGCGGTGTCAAAAATCCTAATATAGAATCCAATGAGGTGCAGTATCCTCATACTACTTTATATCATGAAATGATGACAGATACAGCTGGCGCTGGTGAATATAGAGGAGGCTGCGGTATGCATTTCGCTTTTGAGATATACGATGACTCCAGCGATATCGTCATGTTCGGCGATGGTATGAAATTTCCTCCTTACGGTTTAAATGGCGGCAGTGAGGGCAGTCTTAATAAAGGTATTTTTGTACATAACGGCGAAAACATAAGATTGGCTAGCAAAGAATATCCCCGTCATGTTGCCAAGGGAGATAGAGTGTATTTAGAGTCCAGCGGCGGCGGCGGTTGGGGTGATCCCTTGCGGCGTGATCCCCAAAAGGTATTAGATGACGTTTTAGATGAGATAATATCCTTGGAAGCGGCTCAAGAAAAGTATGGCGTAGTAATAGAAAATGGTGTCATTGATACAGAGGCTACTAATATACTGCGCAAAAGCAAAGGGAGAAAGATATGAAGCTGATCTTAGCTATAACCGGCGCTACTGGTTCGATATACGGTGTGCGTTTATTGGAATCTTTAAGTGCAACGGAGCACAGTGTTGAGCTGATTATAAGCGAATGGGGAAAAAAGACCTTAGAGTTGGAAACCGATTATTCAATGGAATATGTGGAATCCTTAGCTGATAAGGTCTATGATAACAGTGATTTAGCCGCGGCTCCCGCCAGTGGCTCCTATCGCTGGGATAGTATGATAGTAGCTCCTTGTTCCATGAAAACTTTAGCGGCGGTAGCCTGTGGTTTAAGTGATAATCTGATTGTACGCTGCTGTGATGTGGCTCTTAAGGAGCGGCGTTCCCTGATAATGATGCCTAGGGAGACGCCGTTAACTCCCATTCATATAAACAATATGTCAGTGGTATCTCAGGCGGGTGCTGTTTTAGTCCCGCCTATGGCGGCCTTTTATCACCGTCCTCAGACCGTGGCTGATATTGTGGATCAGGGAGTTGGCAAGGTATTGGATATTTTAGGCATTGACCATTCATTGTTTAAAAGATGGGGAGATAAAAATGAGTGATATTTTCCAGTTCCAGGTGGGCAGTGGAGCTACGGCTTTAAGATACAGTCTGCGAAAGCAGGGAGATGGCTTATCCATTGCCGTTGAGGGAGGCAGATCTCATATTGGCAGTGTTGCCGTGGTCATAGATAAGAAAATAAAGGTCATAACCGGTAATGGTCATAAAGATGATTTCCTGGTCAGACCTATTGCTGAGGAGATAGGCAGTATGGTTCCTGGCACTCTCGTTGTTATGGCTGGTTTTCATCTTGATAATATAACCCCAGGGGAGATAGAAAGCGTCCTTGAGCATAACAGGGAAGGTCTGAGACGACTTAGGGAATACTTAGTGGATTTTTTCTAAAAATTCGGAATGCTTACCATTGGTATTGCGTTCCGTTTTATATTTTAGGGCCGGTGATATATTTTTTAAGATAGTTGACATTTTATAGTGATAAGTTTAACATTAAATAAGTATGGTTTAAATTTTTTATTTGACAGAAGGAGAAGGACAGATGTTTAAGACGCTTGAATTTAGAAAAGCACCATTATTAGTGATTTTATCACTGCTTTTTATGTTCTGTATGGCTATGCCTGCAGCTGCGGCAACTGATGATCTTTATGGATACAGGCTGGCTGGAGATGAGGCTATAATTACCGATTATTATAGTGAAGGAGCTGAAGTCCAGATTCCCAGCGGCATTGATGGCAAGATGGTTACTTCTATAGATGCGGGGGCATTTCTTAATTGTCCTAATCTGGAAAGTGTTACAGTACCTGTTACTATCACTTATTTGCCCCAAGGCCTTTTCCCCCAGGGGATAACTTTACGTTGCGGTGTAGATAGTTATGTCAAGGATTACTGTCTGACAGAAAATCTTAATTTTGAGTTGATAGATGTCAAATCAGAATTATCCGCAGGAGAGTTTTTCCCTGATGTTAAGGATGGGGACTGGTTTAATGAATATGTCAGGGATCTATGGAATAAGGGTATTTTGGAGGGTTATGAAAACGGTTTATTTTTGCCCCAGAATCATATAACCAGGGCGGAATTTGTGAAGATGCTGGCTGTAGCGGCTGGCCTGGAAGAAGATACAGTGTTAAATGAATCTGATATTCCCTTCCGTGATGTGCCCTCTGACCAGTGGTATGCCCCTTATGTAGTCTGGGCTGTAGAGAATTCTTTAATTACCGGCTATGAGGATAAAACTTTTCGTCCCCAGCAAAATATTTCTCGCCAGGAAATGATGGTGGTTCAGTATCGTTATGCCGCCAGTGTGATGAAGAAGGAGCTGCCTGTTATTGTCAGTGAGATGATTTTTGCCGATGCGGATGATATCGGCAGTTGGGCTCTTGATGAGGCCAGGTCCTTGCAGATGACAGGTGTAATAAACGGGATGGGTGATAATATGCTCATGCCCAAAGCCTATTCCACCAGAGCGGAGGTAGCGGCTATGGTAAGCCGTTTTTTGGGACTGATGGAAGGGGATAATAGCGTTAAGGCGATAGAAGGCATGATTTATGTGCCTGGTGAGACTATATGCTGGCGTGATGGAGCTGTAGCTTACGGCAAAACCGCTCCGTCCTATGAGGACGGTATTTTACTTATCCCTATTGAAGAATACTGCGACTATAAAAATATATCATATTCTTGGCAGAACAGTAGTACTTTAATGATTAATTTGACAGCGGATACTTGGCTGAAAATTACAGTTGGCTCTCAAACAGTTTCTTTATCTGATAGTACAAATGTGAGCCTGAATAAACCTGCCTATATGAAAGATGGCAGTCTTATGGCTGATATTTCCGTATTAGCCTATCTTTTTGGCGATAAGGTCAGTGTTTCCGCCGCTGGTGACGTAATTTTTGTTTACCCTGAGGATATCAGTATTGATGAGGGAAATTGGCTTGCTGGCTATGAATCATATATTTATAACAAAGAAAATACCGTTAAGGTATATAGTTCATCTTATGGCAAGTCTGGCAAAGGCAGGGAACTTACGTATACGGTAATAGGTCCTAATAATTATGATAAAACCATTATGCTTGTTTTTGAACAGCATGGTTTTGAGGATAGCTATGACAGAGACGGACAGGTTTTAGTTAATACCGCTAATAAACTGATAGAGCACTATAAAAATGCTGACAGCGCCTATTTTAATAAGACTCGTTTAGTAATAGTAGCCTCAGCTAATCCAGATGGTCTGGCTGAAGGATATACAAATAATGGTCCTGGCCGCTGTACAATAGTTGGTAAAGTGGATATGAACAGGGATTGGCCTACCAGTACTTATCGTGCTTCCAGCGAGAGCAGATACTATACTTTAAGCCCCCTTTCCTGTAATGAAACTAAAAATCTCAAAACTCTTATAGATAATATAGCCCCGGATGTGCTCCTGGATTGTCACGGCTGGCTTAACGGTGTTTATGGTGACCGGAATTTGGCGGCGATTTTTAAGCGGGAAATGGGCTTGCCTTCAAAATCATTGTTTTCTACCAGCAGCCTCAATGCTACGGATGTCACAAATCTATCAGCTGAAGAAATAGATGAGGCGTATCTTTCCGGCTTGGTTGGTTTTTCCGGCTATTTAGCCGGCTATGGTTATGAGAAGGGTATTACCAGTGCTTTAGTTGAGTTTTCCTCACCTAATGGTATTAATTTTACTAAGCTGGTAAATGCTGTCCAAGCTATCGGTAAAAGTATATAATAGTAATAAAAAAGCTGCCCTCTTGGGCAGCTTTTTGCTTTTTAGCATAACACTTTATCTAATTATCGGATTATCTAAGTATTTTAGAATCAATAACATTTGAGTCATGTTAGATAAAACTTGAGCTTTTTGGGGGTAGGGATTATTCTTTATCTGTGGTATCGCTCTGGTTTCCCTCTGTTCCCTGGTCTTCTTCTGAGAGGGGGATTTCCACAAATTCGTTTTCATCTGTCTGGCAGCAGGATTTTTTACTTTCCACTTTGCTTTTGATTTTATTTTTTACGGAAAGGGTTTTTTCTTTTACATCGCCAACAGCGCCGCCAGTAGCGTCTTTAATGGCGGTTCTTGTTTCTTTGCCTGATTTGGGCGCTGCCAGGATCGCTATGGACGCTCCCAGAATCACGCCGGCGGCAAAACCTATAGCCAAACCTGCTAGGGCGTGTTCTATATTATCTTGTTCTGCCTGTTTTTTAGTGATTACTGGTGTTTCTAAGTTTTTTAAACTATATAACATATAAGCAACTCCTTTCTCTGGGAAGTTTTAATTTTCCATATATATTTTAATTTTTATTATGTCCATATTATGGCATATAAATGTGTAAAATGCAAATATAACGTCATATTTTATATATATTCTGATCCGATTATAAGTTGGCTAACATCAATCTTTATGATATACTGATTAATTATAGAAATCATTAAAAATTATAATCGAGGTGTGGTTATATGAAAATAGTTTTTACAGACGCTAAAACTATAGATAACGGCGATATTAGCTTAGAGAGATTTTCCGCTTTC
>CAWVFN010000090.1:0-13010 GCA_963928475.1 Bacillota bacterium | reverse complement strand
TACTATGAGGACGAACTGAATGATGATAGTAATGAAAGAGAACGCTATAAAGTTCAGGAAATCAATTCTAAACTTCATGAGTTTAGTACAGCCATTTATTTCTTTATTCATGGTGAGTCAGAAAATATGGTGGCTTGGCTGGAACAAGGAAATGAACGTGTAATATATCCAATTATACGTTTGGCGCCAATTTGGGTAGGTGAAATCCTGTCGGAAAAGCTGTACAGTCAAAAGAAAAGCGTAATTTTTGTTTCCGCTACCTTAAGCGTCAATAAACGGTTTGACTTTTTTAAGAATAACTGTGGCCTGAGTTTAACGGAGCAGCACTGTGAGGAACTCCTCTTACCATCTCCCTTTGATTATGATAAGCAGTGCAGTTTCATCGCTGTTACTGATGTTCCTAATGTGGGAGAAGTAAATGATTACGAATACATAAGAAGAATATCAGAGACCATTATTCAGCTGACAGAAGCCAGTGGCGGCAGAGCTTTAGTACTATTTACTTCCCATATACATTTAAGGGAGGTATTTAAGGCCATAGAAAAACCTTTGGCTGACAAGGGTATTACTGTCTTGGCTCATGATATCAGCGGCGGCAGGAATTCCCTGTTGGAAAAAATGCGGCAAGAAAAGAAGACTGTTATTTTAGGAGCCAATAGTTTTTGGGAGGGTATAGATATACCTGGTGAAAACCTCAGTCTATTAATAATTGTGAAGCTGCCATTTTGGCCGCCGGATATGCCTGTTTTAGCCGCTAAAATGGAACAAATGGCGGCAGAAGGCCGCAATAATTTCACAGAATTAAGTTTACCCCAAGCCATAATAAGATTTAATCAGGGATTTGGGCGTCTGTTACGCAAAGAGAATGATAGGGGTATGATCTGTGTTTTAGACAGGCGCATTTATGAAAAACGCTATGGTGCCCAGTTTATTAACTCTTTGCCTATAAAGAGAATTTATCGGGCTACAGTTGGGGAAATAGCTAAGATTCTTAGAGAAAAATTGAGCTAAATTGTAATGGTATTGTTTTATAGCGCATAAAATAGACTATAATAAGCCGTTATTCTCCGGCGCTATAGAGGTGATAGCATGAAGATTATTTATATTCCCCTTCCGGAAAAAATAAAAAAAATTTTAGGAGTAAAACCCAAAGAGAAATAAAAAAATGAGGTCGTATAGACGACCTCGTTTTTTTATCTTACCATTTCTTTTATAATATTAACACATTTATCCATACCCAGTTTACCGCTGTCTAATGATATATGATAGCTTGTAGCTCTGCCCCACTTTTTACCAGTATAGTAGTTATAGTAGGAAGCCCGCCGTTTATCCATCTTAATAATGGTTTCCTTTAAATTTTTACGGTTCATACCATATTCATTGGCGGCTCTTTCAATTCTATCTTCCATAGGCGCTAAGATAAAAACATGATAGCACTGATCAAAATCCCTTAAAACATAATCAGCGCAGCGGCCAACAATTACCGCGTTTTCTTTAAGGGCGATTTTTTTTACTATTTCCGATTGAATCAAAAAGGCTCTGTCGTTTAATGAAATATCTGACATTTCAGAAAAGGTATTGGCAGCATTATACAGACCTAAAGTAAAATTATGAAAAAAATTCCCCTTAATGCTCTCTTCATTTTTTTCTAAAAGACTTTTGTCCATGCCGCTGGCTTCTGCCGCTTCCGCGATTATTTCCTTGTCATAAAAAGCAAAACCTAATTCATCGGCAACTCTTTTTCCGATCATTCTTCCACCGCTGCCGAATTCCCGGCCTAAAGTGATAATAGTATTTGCCATGTAGCCACCTTCTTTCTAACTATATTTTATCATACTTTAATTAAAATTGCATAATTTTTTTGCGAAAAAAACTCCCACCATACTTCCTAAAGCAGCCATTAAAATCCTTTCACCCCAGGCTAAAAAGGAAATACTGCCCCAGGAGGCGGTTAAGGCAAAAAGTAAAATTGCGAAAATAATGATTTCTAATAGTATGATAAAAAGGAAACCAGGTATATTCAGGTTATAAACTGGTATTTTTTTATAAAGATAGCCGAGACCTACGGCAAAGCTAATAAAAATAGATATGAAATTAAAGGCTACAAGCGCTCCTATCTGTAAGGGAATAAAATAAAATAGAAACATAAAAGCTATAGATAATACAGTTATCATTAAATATATAATTAAGGTAGACTTAAAAAGCGGTAAGATAATACTTTCTTTTTTCATACAGTACCTCCTTAGTATTAAAGTGTGGAATTTTTTATTCTTTTTATAAAGAAAATTTTAAATATGCTTGACCTTTACACAGAAAAACAATAGAATATAGATACATTGTTTTCAAAATATTTTAGATAGAGGGTATTAAAAATGGAAAGCAAAATTGATAAAGCCAGGATTGAGGCGGCGGTAAGAGAAATACTTATCGCTATTGGTGAAGATATAGAAAGAGAAGGTTTACAGGAAACTCCAGCACGTGTTAGCAGAATGTACGAAGAGATATTTGCCGGACTGCATATGGATCCAGGCGAACACCTGTTAAAACAGTTTTCTGCTGAACACCACGATGAAATGGTAATAGTAAAAGATATTCCCTTTTACTCAATGTGTGAACATCATCTTATGCCTTTCTATGGCGTAGCTCATGTGGCCTATATACCCAAAAAAGAAGGGGCGATAACCGGTCTTTCCAAGATAGCAAGAACTGTGGAAGGTTTTGCCAAACGTCCACAGTTACAGGAACGCCTAACTTCTCAGATCGCCGACGCTATTATGGATAAACTAAATCCCAACGGTGTCCTCGTGGTTATAGAAGCCGAACATATGTGTATGACTATGAGAGGTGTGAAAAAACCAGGATCGAAAACTCTCACCTCAGCAGTGCGGGGTTCCTTCAAGAATAACCCGTCCACTAGGTCAGAAGGTTTCTCTCTGATTAGAGACCAATGGTGATAGTATGACAGACTCTCAAGAAACAGCTCGTGGACTGAACTTAATAGCTTGGCAGGATTTTGCTTCTCGGGATGACATGTATGAAATTGTAGATTTTCTCAATAAAAGCATGAAGAAGTATAATTTAATGTTTGGTCTGAGAAAAACGGAAGATGAGAAAATGACTATTACTATTTACGAGGTATAATATGACAAAATTTTTAGCTACTATAAAGGACTTGGCAATCACTCTTCTAATAGCCTTTGTTATAGCTATGGTTTTAAAATGTTTTGTAGTTGATTCCTGCAAAATATTGTCTGATTCTATGGTTCCAACTTTAGAAAAAGGTGATAGGGTTATAGTCTCAAAAATATCCTATATAATTGGTGAGCCTGAAAGAGGAGACGTGATAATCTTTGAGCCCCCGGCAGAAGTAAACGAAGGCGTGGATTTTATAAAACGTGTTATAGGATTACCTGGGGAAATTGTGGAAATAAAGGATGAAACAGTATATATTGATGGTGAGCCGTTGTCCGAGGATTATCTCAACGAGAAACCCCTTTATGATTTTGGCCCTGTTACAATACCTGAAGGGAAATATTTAGTACTTGGTGATAACAGAAACTATAGCGCTGACGCTCATGTTTGGTCTGATCCTTTTATTAGCAAAGAGGATATAGAAGCAAAAGCGGTTTTTCAGTATTTTCCCTTTGATGAAATTGGACTAATAGAAAAATAGGATTAATAATTTGCGAAGCCCTTTCAAAGGGCTTCCTTTACAATAAAAAGTATTTAATAAAGGAGGTCTAATTATGAATATTCTTATTGTCAATGATGACGGTTATCGCGGGCCTGGTCTTCACGCACTAATAGCGGCCTTGAAAGATGACTATAAACTTACCGTAGTTGTTCCTGCCAGAGAAAAAAGCGGTACAAGTAATAGTGTAACCTTTTTAACTCCTCTTACCGCCGAAAAAATACATATTCATCAGATTGATTTCGATGTTTGGGTGGTGGAAGGAACACCAGCTGACTGCACTGTTTTAGGTATTGACCAGTTTATGCCGGAAAAACCAGACTTAATAATTTCTGGTATCAATAATGGCGCAAATATTGCGGATTCCGTAATATATTCAGGCACTATAGCTGCGGCCTTACAAGGCGCTTTTCAGGGAATACCTACTTTTGCCTTATCGGTTGACTTTAACTGTGATGATTTCAGTGTCAGTGCTAATATTTTTAAGGAATTACTGCCTAAATTTTTGGCAATGGAAAAAAACAGACCATTTTTTTATAGCTTAAACTTTCCTGCCTTGCCCAAAAATGAAATTAAAGGTATAAAGAAAGCGGTTATATCTTCTAATCGTATGATAGAAAGATTTGAAAAACGCTCAAATCCCTATGGCAGAAATTATTACTGGCATGTTTATGATGATGTAAATGAAGGAACCTCTGGTGGCTACCAACCAGTTGATGATAAAGAAGAAGAATATTTAACTGATGTAGAAGCTGTTTCTCAAGGTTATATATCAGTAACACCTATTAAATTAAACTACTTGGATTATCAAAAATTTAAAGAGTTAGACGACTTCTCCGGCTTCTTCGACTAAAGCCAGTAAATAGTTGTAGATTTTTTCGATCAAAACACCACATACCGATTAAGTAAACCAGCAAATAAACAACGCCGAAACATATTATCTCGGGAATGTTAACAGATACTATGTTAAGGTGTTGTTTTAATATATACAATACACAAAGACCACCTAAAGAATAGAGCAGGGGAAAGAAAATATTGCGCATAAGACGCATATGTACGCCTGTTTTTACTTTTAATAAAATTATATAAGAAAATAAAAGCGCAGCGTCATTTATAATAAATGCCACGATCCCTTGCTCGATGGTGAAGTTACCCCGCAAGTAACAGAAAAGTAGCAGTATAATATATAAGCCATCACCTAAAACAAGGCAAATAAGCAATTGTTTAAAGCAGTTAAGACCTTGCAGAACAGCTACCATAGGCTGCTGCATATATAGTAGTACACCACCTAAGCAGAATAAAGACAGGAGAGGCCCCGCCTCTTTGGCTGAAAACAGTATGTCGCAAATTGGTGTAGCAAAATAGAATATAAAAGCTAACATGGGAACAGCTGTATAACTGGTAAACATTAAGCTGTCTTTTATGCGTTTATGCAGTAAAACTCTGTTTTTAGCCTCATTTGCCTCAGCTACAGCTGGAATTAAAGGTGTGGTAATAGCTCCAGTGATAATTGCCGGTAAGTGCAGTACTGTAAGAGCTACCCCACTAAAATAACCATATAGGGAAGCAGCCTCAGACAAGGAATAGCCGCTTAAAACTAAAGCTTTAGGTATTAGAATAGCCTGACAGCTAATGGCCAAGGTAGTGACTATTCTGCTAACAGTAATAGGGCTTCCCATTCTGATAAAATTTTTAGCGACAGCGGGAGAAAAATGCCCTCTGTCTCTCACAGCCTTTGTCTCTTTTCTAAAATGGCGCCAAAGGTAGGCACCGCCAGCAAATTCTGCGCAGAAAGTCGCTATTGAAAGACCCGCTATCATCACTGAAAGGGGATAACCGCGCTGTAATAAAAGGGAAACTATGGCTATGCCGACAATTACTCTTACCAACTGTTCTACAGTTTGACTTTTTCCTATACGCGAACTTTCATGACTTCCCTGGAAATAACCGCGGAAAGCGGAAAATACGGTTATAAGTATTACAGAAGGGAAAAATAAAAGAAAAGCTAAATAAAGCCGAGGGTCATTAAAAATATAGGTAGTAATTACTGGGAATAATAATAAAGCGATTACAGTGACAACTAAAGCATTAATCAACAGCATATATATACCAGTTTTGAAAATCGTCATGAAATTCTTTCTGGCTGTATCAGCGCTTATGAGATTAGATATAGCTAAAGGAATACCAAGAGAAGCTAACACCAAAAGAAAAGAAAATAACGGCGTAATCATCTCAGAAAGTCCCAGCCCTTCACTGCCAATAAGACGTATAAGAACCCCTCTGTATATCAAGCTTAAAACTTTGACCACAAAGTTGGTAATGATCAATATTCCAGTTCCTAATACAATACTTTCTCTGCTCATAATACCCCCTGTTTAAATTCATATTTTCGAAGCGAGAAAGTATTCAAAAAAATATTTTAAAAATATGTCAAATAAGAAAAGGATTTTAATGCTAAGTAGCCAAATTATAAAAGGTTGAATACTTTTAATATGAGGAGGAGAATCAATGAAAGTCTATCAAACAGAGGATATTCGCAACGTGGCTCTTGTAGGACATCAAGGCTCCGGTAAAACATCTGTCGCAGAAGCCATGATATACAATACAGGCGCTCTTTCCAGATTAGGTAAAGTAGATGAAGGTAACACCGTATCTGACTATTTGCCTGAAGAAACAAAAAAGAAAATTTCTGTTAATACTACCCTAATGAGCTTTGAACACCGTGATAAAAAAGTTAATTTGTTAGATACTCCCGGATTTATGGATTTCTATGGTGAAGTAAAGAGCAGTTTAAGAGTGGCCGACTGTCTTCTTATGATAGTAGACGCGGTTTCCGGCGCTCAGGTAAGCACAGAAATAATTTGGGAAGACGCTAATGAAAGGGAAACCTCCAAGATTATTTTTGTTAATAAAATGGACCGTGAAAACGCGGATTTTGAAAAAACCATGGATTCCCTGCGTGAAAAATTGACTAAAGATATAGTACCTGTAACCATTCCCATTGGTGAGGGGGAAAACTTTAAGGGCATTGTAAATATTATTGATAATAAAGCCTATACCTATGAAAAGGGTAAGGCTAAGGAAATAGATATACCCGATGACATGACGGATATGATAGAAAAATATAAAGAAATGCTCTATGATGCCGCTGCCGAAGGTGATGACGATATTATGGAAAAATATTTGGAAGGTGAAGAACTGACCAAAAAAGAAGTGCTTAAAGGCTTGCATAATGGCGTCAAAAACGCTAAGGTAGCTGCTCTTTATTGCGGCAGCGCTATAAATAATATCGGTATTGACGCCTTAAGCGATGCTATTTTCTATGATTGTCCTAATCCCGCAGAAGCAGATCCGGAAATTGACACTGAAGCACCTTTTGCAGCCTTAATCTTTAAGACTATGACTGACCCCTATGTAGGTAAAATTAGCTATTTTAAAGTCATGCAGGGCAGTTTTAAGGCTGAAGGCAGTGTATATAACGCTAGCCAAGAAAAAGACGAAAAAATTAGTTCAGCCGGGACAATGATGGGTAAATCTGTTGTAAACTGTACTGAATTTAAAACTGGTGACATCGGTATTTTAGCTAAATTACCTGGAGCTAAAACTGGTGATACTTTATGCGCTAAAGGCGCCAATGTAATCCTGGAAGGAATAGATTTCCCAATTCCCAGCTTTACTGTGGCCATAGCTCCTAAATCCAAAGCTGACGAAGACAAATTGGGCAACGCCATTTCCAGGCTCATTGAAGAAGATCCTACTTTACGTCTGGAAAAGAATGTGGAAACAAAACAAACATTGCTTACTGCCATGGGCGAAGCCCATGTTGATATTGTTATTGACCGTCTCCTGAAAAAATATGGCGTTGATGTAGAAACTCTGGAAGCTAAAGTTCCTTACAGGGAAACAATTAAAGGAAAGGCCACAGATATTCGCGGACGCCATAAAAAACAAAGTGGCGGCCATGGTCAATTTGGTGATATTGTCGTTGATATGGAACCAGATTATGAAAATGAATTCACCTTTGAAGAAACCATTTTTGGCGGCGCTGTTCCTAAAAACTATATTCCAGCTGTAGAAAAAGGTTTCCGGGAAGCTATGACAGAAGGTATCTTAGCTGGCTATCCTGTAACAAATATTAAAGTAAATCTGAAAGACGGTTCCTATCATCCTGTAGACTCTTCAGAAATGGCTTTTAAAATCGCAGCATCTCTGGCTTTCAAAAAAGGCTGTGAAGTAGCTAAACCGATTTTACTTGAGCCCTTTATGGATGTGGAAATACGCGTACCAGACCAATTTATGGGTGATATTATGGGTGATATGAGCAACCGCCGTGGACGTATTTTGGGCATGGAAAAACAGGGGAATATGCAATATATTAAAGCTAACGCTCCTCTGTCGGAAATGTACCGTTACGCTATAGACCTACGCTCAATGACCCAGGGTCGTGGTTCCTTCACAATGAAATTCTCAAAATACGAAGAACTGCCTCAGAATTTAGCCGAAAAAGTAATAGCAGCCGCTGCCGCAGAAAAAGAATAACAGTATTATCGTAAAATAAATAAATCCCCTGACCTGAGAAGGTGAGGGGATTTTTTATAATAAAATCAATATAAAGTAGAGAGTAAAGAGATAGGAGCCATGTATATAACATGGCTCCTATCTTCAAAGAAAGAGTGATACGATTCTCAATTTACTTATTTAGCTTGTTATAAAGATTAATCTAATATGGTAGTTGCATGAGTTTCAAAAACGCCCCACTTACAGAAATTGTATAAGAACTGAGCGCTTTCAGCTCTGGTAGCGTTATTGAGCGGACGGAAGGTACCGTCGCCATAACCGTCAACTAAATCTCCATCAGCAAGATATTGCACGTAAGTAGTGAACCATTTACCGTCAATATCGCTGAAAGCGAGTTCATCACCGACTTTGTACTCTTCATCCCAGCCAGCAAGTTCCGCCATAATCTTAGAAATTTCTGATCTGGCAATCATTGCATTGGGTTTGAAGTCACCAGCAGGATAACCATCAAGAATTCCAGCCTGTGCCAGTTCCATTACATAATCATAGTACCAGGAACCTTCTTTAACATCGCTGAAGGAAACATCTTCATAATCTTCAACAACGTCAAAGTCTAAGAATCTGGAAACCATAGCGGCAAATTCAGCTCTGGTAATGTTATTATCAGGCAGGAAAGTGCCATCAGGATAACCGGTAATAGCTCCCATATCGGAGAGGAAGTTAATAGCGTCTATAGCCCAATGAGAGGTATCGGTATAGAGGCGTTTAGTCTGTTCTACCCAGTATGGATTTGTCAATGCAAAATTGCCATTGGCATCTACTACCATTATGGCATACCAGGATTCTTCTCCTTTATAAAGCGGAATAGTTAAAGATTCAGAGAATACATCATCATCCACATTATCTATAACATACACTACATTTTCCAAAGTCAATGTACGTTTTCCACCGTAAGTATGTGAATATTCTTTATAACCTTCACTGCTCAGTACAACTATGTCTTTAATATCTACTAAAGAGTTAACGTCAAAGCTAAAGGTAATGTATTCATCACCTTTATAAACAGTACCTTCACCAGGAACTTGATCTAAATCAAGAAGAGGACCAGAAGTTACATAGGAATTACCGTTTACTGCAGCTTCACCAAAGGCCAAGCCAGCTTCTTGTAAGGTAGCATCACTCAAATCTCCAGTATAGGCAATGGTGCGATATTTACCAGAGAAGAATTGTTCGCGGTCATCTCTTACCAAGTTACTGAGTTTGGGAGTGAGTACATCATGAGTATCAGATCCACCATTGATATAGTGAGGTCTTTCAGCGGTTACTTCTTTACCTTCAATATAGGCTTTTTCACCGGTCAGATACGCAGTCCAGAGAGCAGTAGCACCGTTAATGGCATCGCCGTTTTCATTGTCTCTACTGGAGGAGTTGAGTTCAAGAAGATCATAGGTATCTACATAACCACCGGGGATAGCATCCTTACCAAGAGCGGTAAATAAACCGTAAGAATAGGTAGGATGGTTCGCGGTTACAGAAGCGCCTTTTTCATTAGCGGATTTAATGAAATAACCAAGGTTAGCAAACTGATTTTCTACATGGTTTTCGGCATTTTCGTCAAGATAGTAATCGTAAGCATCAACAGTCAAGGGAACAATATTGAAGTGAGCCCAGGAGCAGGATATTTCTTCGGAAGGAACATAACCGATAATTTCGGTAGATGTTGCATTTACTTCCTGAATGTACTGATAGGCTTCATAGTTGTTAGTTGTGAAGTCATGGTCAGTAGTAAAGACGATATCCAAATTGGAAGCTAACTGAGACTGAATAACATCAGAAGGAAGGGCAAATGCATCATTTTTATTGGTATGATGATGCATATCGCCGCTGTACCAACCGTCAGCGTTTTCGAAAAGAATGTCGACTTTTACATCAACACTACCACCATCTTTAGCGGTATATTCAACCTTATCGGTAGGTGCGGAATAGAACCAATAACCTTCACCGTAGACTATAGCTTGGAATTTGCCTTCAGGAACGTCCACAGTAACTTTACCTTTTTCAGAAGCATTGTATACGGATTCACCAGCATAACGTACGGTAGGATACAAGCTATTGCCATCAGCGTCAAAGAGCTGGACTTTACCCCAAATAGGATTGCCGTCTTGGTCTTTCAGATTAAAGGTGAACTTGACTTTTTTAGCACCTAAAGTCAGGTCTTTATCGGCTACAGCTGCACCATTGACTTCTACATTAACAGCTTCACTGGGCATATATCCATTCTTTTCAACTGTCAAGGAATAATTGCCATTGGGGAGATTGATAGAATATTTACCATCTTTATCTCCTACATACCAGCCATAGGTTTCTCCATTTTCATCTTTAACGATAACAATGGGATTTTCAACGCCCTGTACAGTACCAGATACTGCATAGGTGTCAATATCCTGTTTTTCGTTGATGAAGTCGTTCATTACGCTATGATCGGCTTTATCAGAAATTACAATATATTCACCAAAGGTAACCTTTTCATCTTTTTTAAACATCAAGGTATATCCGTCGGTAGCACATTGTGTACTTGTATTTTTTACATACATTTCCTGATAACCGGATTTACCATAAGAACCAGTAATAGCAAATTCGTTACCCAAGTTAGAAGTAAAGCTTTCATCGGGTATGACTAACGCTGTAGTAAATACAGTGTCTATGTCAGAATAACGAGGATTACTGTGAGAATCACCATAGCTTCCTACAGCTCTGCGATTAAGGAAGTTAAACATAGCTGAACCATCGTCACCTTTATTAGTAACAGCCCAAGCTACTTCTTCATATTGACCACCTTCACCATCAGCTGCATAGTATATATCTTCTCCACTTGTATTGTTAAGTGAATCAAACATATATACATATTTGCTGTCAGCATCAGTGCTGTAGTAGGTTACTACGTCAAACTTTTTGTCATTGTTGCCAGCATCAGAATATAAACCATCTAAGTCATATACTCTGGTAACTTTAACAGCGGGAATACCATTGTCAGATTCTACTTTGTTAGTGAAGTCGTATTTGACTATATCAAAAGCAACTACACCACAGTTATTGGGGGACCAGGAATCCCACCAGTCAGGCAGGAATTCTATGGACCATGTTGTATCCCTGTAGCCTTCTTTGTATTTCAATGTGGAATCCTGTTTAACAGTACCAGCATCTAATACAGAGCCAGAAGGATAACCCCAGGGGTTTCTGGTGCCAACGGCCAAAACCACAGCTACTTTTCCGTTGGTGATAATGATATCGTCATCGTTGAGTGCTTCACCATTTTCAAAGAAAGTTTTGCTTGTATCGGTTATACCGTTTTCAGCACGCCATGTTCCAACTGTCAGAATGGTAACATTATCGTTAGTCGAAACATTTTTAATAGCGTCAGAAACGGTATAATCGTTTACATAGCCGCTATCATCATCGGCAGCTAACGCCCCAAAAGAGAGGCACATTACCAAAGCCATAACAATGGCGGTAATTAATAAATGTTTTTTCAAAATCCATCCCTCCTTGAATTTTTAATTAAAATAGGTTTGAGAAATCGCACTTCTTTCTCGCATCACTCCTTCAGTAAATTTTTTGTCCAAGAATTAATAATCGACATATTATTTATTCAACAGAGACATAATTTTTCCTTTAAAGAATTAAAGTTTTTTTAAATATATATTTTTTTATCACAATAATTACAAATTATTATAAATTACAATTTATGAAAAAAAGGATTTTCAATATTAAATAAATATGATATAATTATTTAATATCTTTTACTTTAATCTACTTGAGGTATCTACAATGAAATTAATTGATTGCCATGTTCACTCTTTTCCAGACTTTTTAGCGGATAAGGCTATTGAAAAATTATCTACTAACTGTGGATATAATCCTTATACTAACGGAACTCTACAAGGAACAAAGGCAAAAGAAAAATCATGGGGTTGTGAAAATTTCGTTCTTTTAAATATAGCGACTTCACCAAAATACGTTATCAATGTAAATAATTTTCTTATAGAAAATAATGGTAACGGGATTATATCCTATGGCTCGATACATCCTCAGTATTCGGATTATAAAGCTGAAATTGAACGACTATATAAAAATGGCATAAAAGGTATTAAATTTCACCCGGAATATCAAGAATTCAATATAGATGATAAGTTTATGTACCCTATATATGAAGAATTGGCAAAAAGGGATATGGTTATCCTGTTTCATTCCGGTTTTGATCCAGCCTACGAAGGTTCTGACAGAAGCTCCGTTAAAAGAGGCGGAAAGATTGCAGATGATTTTGCCGGCGCCAAATTAGTTTTCGCTCATCTTGGAGACTTAAAAGGGATGGAAAATACATATAGATATTTGATAGGAAAAGATGTGTATTTTGATATTTCCATGTCCATACTCTATTATACAAATAGTGAAATTGAAAAATTTATCAAATCCCATGATATAAATAAATTTTTATATGCTACTGATTGTCCCTGGTCTGATGGTAAAAAGACTCAGGAAATGGTTAAAGCTTTAAATATCACATCAGAGGACAAGGAAAAGATTTTTTATAAAAACGCTGAGAAACTTTTAGACATCAGAATATAGACAAGGAGGAAAAGATAATGAGAAGAAAAATGAACCGACTCTTAGTCGCCAATCGTGGGGAAATAGCCATTAGAATTTTCCGCGCTGCCAACGACCTTTCCATTAAAACTGTAGGAGTATATTCTAAGGAAGATAAATTTAATCTTTTTCGCACCAAAGCGGATGAGGCTTACAT
>CAWVFN010000089.1:0-18316 GCA_963928475.1 Bacillota bacterium | reverse complement strand
TCCGGGATTACGCCGCGGAACAAATAGATATGCTATGGGATGAGATGAAACGCTTTGAGTATCCCCATCTTTACTATGTTGATTTGTCGGAAAAGCTCTGGAATATAAAGAAGGAACTTATAGAAAATAACTTTGGGGAGTATCAGAAATTTTAATGCTTTAAAGTAAAAGGTGCGGAATATTCCGCACCTTTTTTATTTGAAGAGTTCTGCTAATTTGGATTTTATCTTTACTTCTGTAACGCCGCTGTTAGCTGCTACTAAATTATTATTATTCTCAGGAGAGCTGTGCTCGATTTTGGCTATACCCACATTTTGAGATATATCCACAAAGCAAAGAGGTGGATACATCACACACCACCAATTTTTTCCTTCACCTTGGCCGAGAATAACTTTAACTGCTTGGTAATCACCGGCGGCCAAGGTTATATCACCATAGGATTTGGTGGGGAAAGAATCAACACAAATTTCAACTTCAGCACCGTAATTAAAGCCATTTTCTTTCAAAATGCTTTCAGCAGTCTCAACCATCTCGTTTTGGTGGCTTACGAGAAATTCTCTGGCTTCTTTATAGTTGCCGCAGGCTGACATGTCCTGGGAGAAGCGGGCTAATATCCCGTCCCGTACTTTTAGTTTAACACTTTGATCTTCGGCGCCGTCGCTGTTAGCGATTACATGAAATCTTATCAGGGTATCTCCGGCTATAACCTCGGAGCTTTGCTGCCAAAGATTAAATGAAATCAAAGTAAGAGTGATACAGGCTATAATAATAATTTTGCCTTTCATGATGTTTCCCCCTTATATATATTTACGTAAATTCATTAAGGCATTTTTTTCCAAACGTGAAACTTGAGCCTGGGATATTCCTATCTCAGAGGCTACTTCCATTTGAGTTTTACCTTTAAAAAATCTTAGGTTAATGATTTTTTTCTCTCTTGGTGTTATTTTTCGCATGGCCTCACCAATGGCTATATGTTCCAGCCATAAGTTATCATTGTTTTTTTCATCACCAATTTGATCCATTACTAAGAGAGGGTCGCCGCCATCATGATAAATTGGTTCGTAAAGGGAAATCGGATCTTGTATGGCGTCTAAAGCGTAAGTAATTGTTTCTCTGGGTATATTTATTTCCTTAGCTATTTCTTCCAGAGTCGGCTCTTTACCGCTGTCGCCAGTAAGTTTTTCTTTTGCCTGTAAAGCTTTGTAAGCTATATCTCTTAAGGAGCGGCTTACGCGAACAGAGTTATTATCCCTTAAGTAGCGGCGTATTTCTCCTATAATCATTGGCACGGCATAGGTGGAGAAATGTACATTTTGGGATAAATCGAAGTTGTCAGTGGCTTTCATTAGGCCAATACAGCCTACCTGAAATAAGTCATCGGGGTTTTCCCCTCTATTGTTAAATCGTTGTATGATACTTAATACTAGACGCAGATTACCGCCAATTATTTCTTCTCTTGCGTTTTTATCGCCGTTACGCATTTTTTTAAAAAGTTCAATCATTTCTTTATTGCTTAATACAGGGAGTTTTCCTGTATCTATACCACAGATGTCAACTTTTTTGTATTGCATTTTTAACCCTCCCCGAATTTACTCTTTAACCTTAATATGGTTACTTAAACTCGGGTTTATCCTGGAAAATAGGGGGCTATAATGTCGAAATCAGAGAAATAGGAGATAAATTTAGACAACGGTAATTTTTACCGATTAAGTATTTTGAAAAAATAAAAGACCACAATGAATACTGTGGTCTTTTATTCATATATTAGAATTTATAAAGTACCGTAAAGCCGGTCTCCGGCGTCTCCAAGGCCAGGAAGGATATAGCCTTTTTGGTTTAGCTTTTCGTCCAATGCACCTATATAGACCTCGACATCGGGATGATTTTCTTCCATTACCTTAACGCCTTCAGGTGAGCCTATAATGCACATGAGCTTAATATCCTTAGCTCCTCTTTGCTTAATAAAGTCAAGGGCGGCACTGCTGCTGCCTCCGGTAGCCAGCATAGGATCTACAACGATTACTTTACGCTGTTCAATATCTGGCGGCAGTTTGCAGTAGTATTCTACAGGTTTTAAGGTTTCGTGATCCCTATAAAGACCAATGTGACCCACCTTAGCGGAGGGTATGAGATCAAGTACTCCGTCTACCATACCTAAACCAGCTCTCAAGATTGGTACAATAGCGACTTTCTGGGCAATAGCCTTTCCTTTAGCCACAGCTAAAGGAGTCTCAACATCGTATTCCTCCAAGGGCAGATCCTTCGTGGCTTCGTAGCCCATAAGCAGGGCTATTTCATAGACTAATTGACGAAAATCTTTAACATTTGTATCTTTATCTCTTAACATTGAGATTTTATGTGCTATAAGCGGATGGTTCATAATATGTATTTTATTAGTCATGGTCAGCCTCCAATTCCTCAGCGCGTGTGGCCTCATCACTTTCCAGTTCTTCCGGCAAAACCAAGTTCATTATAACACCGATTACCACGGCGATAAAAAGTCCGGAGAGAGTTAGTGAGAAGGTACCAAAAGTCAGAGTTAAGCCGCCGGAAATACTGAATCCCAGACCAACGCTTAAAATAACAGCTACTGTTAATAAATTCCTGGAATGGGTAAAGTCGAGATTGGCTTCTGCGAGAGTTCTGATGCCGATAGCGGCAATCATACCGAAAAGCATAAGTTCAACGCCGCCTCTTACCGGTGTGGGAATAGTCTGTAAAATGGCGCCGAATTTACCAAAAAATCCCAGGATAATGGCGAATACAGCGGCTATACGTAAAAGGCGGGGATTATAATTTTTAGTGGTAGCTAAAACACCGGTATTTTCCGAGTAAGTAGTATTTGCGGGACCGCCGATAAAACCAGCGAAGAGAGTGGCAAGACCATCTCCCAGTAAAGTACGGTGCAAACCAGGTTTAGCGAAGAAATCTTTACCGACTACAGCTCCGTTAGTTGTAATATCACCTATATGTTCCATGGCCGTAACCAGGGCGATTGGTGCAATTGATAGAATTACCGCCCAGTCAAATTTTGGCAAAGTAAAGAAACCATCAGTGACATATGGTATGTTGATCCAGGCAGCCTCAGCTACAGGAGTGTAATCCATATGCCATACTCCGCAGAGTGAGAGGATCATGCAGAAGATGTAGCCTACTACTAAGCCGATAAGTATGGGAACGAGTTTAAAAAATCCTTTAGCGAAGATGGAGCAAACTATGACGGTAACTAATGTTACAAGAGCTATCAGGACACTGATCCAAACAGCGGATGTGGCGCCGCCAGCCAGTTCAACTGTGGACATGGCGTCACTGATACCAGTATTGGAGAGGTTTAAGCCAATGACAATAATGACTGGTCCTGTGACAACAGCTGGAAAGATTTTTTTAATCTTTTGTGGTCCCATAGCATAGGCAATGGCGGCGAAAACTACATATAAGATACCAGCCGCCATAACGCCGCCCTGGGCGTATTGTATGCCGTATGTGCCCACTGCCGCGGTAAGAGCGGCTAAAAAGGCGAAGGATGAGCCCTGGAAAACGGGGACCTCAAACTTGGTGCAAAAGTGGAAGATTAAGGTACCAAAACCAGCGGCCACCAAAGCCACGGCAGGATTCATCCCTGTTATAAGCGGTACCAGGATAGTGGCGCCAAACATGGCAAATAGATGTTGAACGCCTAGTAACAAATCTTCACCGGTGATTCGTTCCATTGTAATATTTTCCCTCCTTAAAAAGTTTAGGCAAGGATTGGGAGATGTGTTGTCTTTTATGACATCTCCTAAACCTTCAAAATTATACAATATTTTTTGATTATTGTCCAGTAACCGACAAAAAACGATTATTATTAGAAAATAGGCCGGTAATGCCAATGTTAAATTTTTTACCTTCTAATATGGCAAGATATTGTTTTAATAAATAGTATTGATTTTTGGTTTAAAATTAAATTGTCAAAATTACAAAAGATTGTGAAAAGTAGATAAATTTGACATATCTTTCGAAAGTAGCTTTTTAAAGGGGATTTCGCCTTGCATTTTGATCAATCGGGAAGTATAATTACAGTGTAAATTTAATGTGGATCTTTCCTTGCCAGTAAGTACCATTGTCAAAAAGACAAGAATTATGTATTGTACTGATATAGGGATTAAGATCTGAGAAAACCAAAAGAAGAGGGGGATTTAAAATTGGAAACCATGTTTCTCGGTACTCTATCTGCACTAATTTTATTTCCGATCGTGGTTGCACTGATTCTTTTGGTTGTCAAATCCGATGCCGCAAGAGGCGGGATTGTTAAACTTTCAGCTTTGCTGATAGCTTTAGGTTCCGTTTTACTTGCAGCTTTGTATTTTATGTATGGCAGTCAGACCTTCACCTTTGATGGAGAGATGATTTCCTATGCGATGATGGCAGTAGAGGTTTTCCTCTTATGCGTAATTCTCGCTTATTGCATTAAATACAAACGTTTCTGGATAGCGGTTTTGGCAATCATACAAACTCCGTTGATTTTATGGTTCGAGTTGAGCCATGGTCACGGGATTGATATCAGTTATAACCTCTATGTCGACGGACTTTCGGTAATCATGGCCTTGATTATCGGCATCATTGGTACTCTTATCGCGGTCTATGCATTAGGCTACATGAAAGATTACCAACATCACAATGAAGACCAAAAAGACAGAAGGCCTTTTTTCTTTTTCATAGTATTTGCCTTCCTTGCCGCGATGTTTGGTCTTGTAACATCTAATAATCTTACATGGATGTACTTCTTCTGGGAAGTAACAAGTCTTTGTTCTTTCTTCCTTATTGGTTATTCCAAGACCGAAGAAGCCATGAACAATTCATTCCGTGCTTTGATTATGAACTTAGCTGGTGGTCTCGGCTTTTGTCTTGCTATAGTATTCTTAGGAATAACCTGTGAGACTATCGAACTTTCCGGATTATTGGAACTCGGATTAGCGGGTAACTTAGGGATTTACGTGGTGGTTCCTGTTGGTCTTTTGGCATTTGCCGGTATTACCAAAGCTGCCCAGATGCCCTTCAACAGCTGGTTGTTAGGAGCTATGGTAGCGCCCACTCCTGTTTCCGCTTTACTCCATTCTTCCACAATGGTTAAAGCTGGCGTTTTCCTTATTATCAAATTATCGCCTTTAATGGGTGTATGGATTCCCGGAGCCTATTCAGGCGCCTTTGTTAACAGTATTTTCGCATACAATTTCGCCGGCATAATGACTATGCTGGTAGGCGGTATTACCTTCCTTTTAGCCTCTTTTGCTGCTATTTCCCAGTCAAATGCTAAAAGAGTTTTGGCTTATTCCACCGTCGCTAACCTTGGCCTTATCGTATTGTGCGGCGGTATCGGTACTCCCGAAGCTGTTTGGGCTGGTATTATGCTCATCATCTTCCATGCTATCGCCAAGTCCTTGTTGTTCTTAAGCGTTGGTACAACAGAACACAGAATCGGTTCCAGAGATATCGAAGATATGGACGGTCTTTTTGTCAGACTTCCCAAAGTCGCTATCTTTATGATAATCGGTATCTGCGGTATGTTTATCGCTCCCTTCGGTATGCTGATTTCTAAATGGGCTGCTATGGTTTCCATTGTTGATTCCGGCAATCCGTTGCTGGTTATGATGTTAGTATTTGGTAGTGCTGCTACCTTGTTCTTCTGGGCTAAATGGCTTGGTAAACTTTGTGCTGTCGTGGCCGGACGGGATGATCATGAATCCATTGGTATTCCCGGCAGCGAAAGATTTGTTTTAGGTTTATTATCCTTCTTTACCGTTGCTATTTGCTTATTCTTCCCTGTCCTTTCATCCAGCGTAATAGTTCCCTATCTTGAAGGCGCTTTTGCCGCTGCTGATTTGGGAATTTTAGCGGACAGCAATCTTATTATCATGACGATACTTGTAGCCATTATCGTGCTGATGGTAGTATTCTTCTTCGGCAAGACCAAGAAAAAGGTTGTACCCATTTACCTTTCCGGTGAAAACTTTGGTGATGATATCACCTTCCGCAACTCTTTAAAACAGCCTCAGGCTGCTGCTCTCCGTAACTGGTATATGGAAACATATTTTGGTGAACGTAGAATGAATCTCATTGGCATTATTAGCACCGTAGCTGTAATCGGCGCCACCTTCTTACTGATCGGCGGCTATGCCTTGTTTATTTTACTCTCTATGTTTGGAGGTGTTTTATAATGCCAGCAGATTTTGGTTTAGTTAATATTATCTCCATAATAGCGTTTATAGTCTTGGCTCCCTTTGTAGGCGGCCTCCTTGCTGGGATAGACAGAAAAATCTCTGCTCGTATGCAGGGACGTTTCGGTCCTCCTATTCTCCAGCCCTTTTATGATGTGGGCAAATTATTGAAAAAAGAACCTATTACGGTTAACAAGGTACAAGATTTCTATATTGGTTCCTTCTTGTTCTTTATCGTAATAACTGGTGCTTTCTTCTTTGCCGGCGGCAATCTCTTGCTTGTCATCTTTACTTTGACCACAGCCAGTGTTTTCATGGTTGTAGCAGCATATTCCTCTAACTCTCCTTATGCTGAGATTGGTGCGGAACGTGAATTGTTACAGATGATGGCTTATGAACCCATGGTATTGCTTACCGCTGTTGGTTTTTATCTGGTAGCTGGTTCCTTTAATGTAGCTGATATTTTAGGTGCCGCTAAACCGGCTATAATTTATCTGCCAGGTATGTTCATAGGTTTTGTCTTCATTTTGACCCTGAAGTTTAGAAAATCTCCTTTTGACCTCAGTATGTCTCATCATGCTCACCAAGAATTGGTTAGAGGTCTTACCACAGAATTTTCTGGTAAAACTTTGGCGATGATTGAAGTATCTCATTGGTATGAAAACATATTCCTCCTTGGCTTTGTCTATCTCTTTGTAGCTTATGCCCAGGTTTGGAGTATAGTTTTAGCTGTTGTTGTTTGCTTGTTGGCATACTTCTTAGAAGTCCTCATCGACAACAACTACGCCAGAATGAAATGGCAGACTGCCATTAATGCTTCCTGGATTGTTTGTATGACCTTTGGTTTCGTTAACTTGATTGCGGTTTATCTCCTCAAGTTATTTGGAATTCTTTAATAGGAGGTGTAGTTATGTCATCAGTCATTAAATCACCCTGGGTGATCCATTATGATGGTTCCAGCTGCAACGGTTGTGACATCGAAGTGTTGGCGTGCCTCACTCCTATGTATGATGCGGAACGTTTTGGTATCATTAATACTGGTAACCCCAAACACGCCGATATCTTTCTTGTTACCGGTGGTGTAAACGAACAAAATAAAAACGTCGTAAAACAGATTTACGAACAAATGCCTGAACCTAAAGTAGTAGTAGCTATTGGTATTTGTGCCTGTACTGGCGGTATATTCCAGGAATGCTACAATATTTTAGGCGGTGTTGATACCGTAATTCCTGTTGACGTATACGTACCCGGCTGCGCTGCCAGACCAGAAGCCATCATAGATGGTATCGTTCAAGGTCTTGGCGTATTAGCCGAAAAGAGCGCAAACCTCGGCAAGGGCGTTACACCTGCTGTGGCTGCTCCTGCCGTAGAAGAAGAAAAAGTAGCTGAAGCCGATGAAGCTAAATCCGAGTAAGGAGGTAAACAATGTATTTAGATTTCAATCTTAAAACCATTGAACCTACCGAAGTGGTGGATACTGCACGTAAATTAAAAGCTGAAGGCTACCGTATGGTACAAATTTGCGCCACAAAGATTCCCGAAGCTTTTGAACTTACTTATAGTTTTGATAAGGATCATGAGCTCTATAATTATCGTGTTATCTTACCTGAAGAACAGGAAATAATGAGTATCACAGATTCTTATTTCGCAGCTTTCGTTTATGAAAACGAAATGAAGGACCTTTTCGGTATTAAAATTAAGCATATTGCCCTGGACTTCCAAGGTAACTTCTTCATTACTGGAGAACCTACACCTTGGAGAAAAAGCGGTAGTGATAAATAAGAAAGGAAGGTAGATTATGGCTAAACAAACTATTATTCCTTTCGGACCCCAGCACCCGGTATTACCGGAACCAGTTCATCTTGATTTAGTGCTGGAAGATGAAACCGTTGTTCAAGCTATCCCTTCTATAGGCTTTATTCATAGGGGTCTTGAAAAACTGGTTGAGAAAAAGGAATACACTGAACTTATGTATGTAACTGAGCGTATCTGCGGTATTTGCGCTTTTGGCCACAACTGGGGCTACTGCATGGCCGCAGAGGGCTTAATGGATGTAAAAATCCCCGAAAGAGCCGAATACTTGAGAACTATGTGGCATGAGCTTTCCAGGGTACACAGTCACTTACTCTGGTTAGGTCTTTTGGCTGACGCTTTTGGTTTTGAAAGCTTATTCATGCATTGCTGGCGAGTTAGAGAACAGGTTCTTGACTTGTTCGAAAAGACCACTGGCGGCCGCGTAATTTTCTCAGTATGTAAAGTAGGCGGTGTTCACAGAGATATCTCTCCCGAGGTTTTGGAAGAAATCGCTACCACTATGGATAGAATGAAAAAGGAAGTCAAAGAATTGGCTGATGTTTTCATTAATGATGTTTCTGTTAAAAACCGTACTGTAGGCGTAGGCGTTGTCACCAAAGAACAAGCCATGGATCTTTGTGCTGTTGGTCCCACTGCCCGTGCTTCCGGTGTTGTTCAGGATTTACGTTTAAACGGCCCCGGCGTTTATGATAAAATTGGCTTTGAACCTATAGTTGAAGAAGCTGGCGACTGCTATGCCCGTGCTGTAGTCAGAGTTAAAGAACTTTTCCAATCCATGGATATGGTAGCGGAATTGTGCCGTACTATGCCGGAAGGTGAAATTTCTGTACCTGTTAAGGGTAAACCCAATGGTGAATTCGCGGCTCGTTTGGAACAGCCTCGTGGTGAAGCTTTCTATTATTTGAAAGGCAATGATAGCAAATTCTTAGAAAGAATGCGTATCAGAACACCGACCAATATCAACATTCCCTTCTTGGTTCAAGCTTTAGCCGGTTGTGACTTGGCTGATGTTCCTATCATCGTTCTGAGTATCGATCCCTGCATTAGCTGTACTGAAAGATAAGGAGGTAGACATGGCAGCATTTAAAATGGGTAAAGTTGTTTTGAGAAGCCTCTTTAAAAAACCGGCTACACTCATGTATCCCGTAGTACCCCGGGAATTTACACCTGTAACTAAAGGCCATATAGATATCGACATCGATAGCTGCATCTTCTGTAATCTTTGCGCTAAAAAATGCCCCACTAACGCTATTACTGTAGACCGTAAAGCCAGAACTTGGAGCATTGAACGTATGAATTGTATCCAATGCGGTTGCTGCATGTGGTCTTGCAAACAGGATTGTCTTACTATGAAGCCTGAATATACAGCTCCTAATAGTGAGAAAGTTACGGATACTTATCAGGGTCCGCCTAAAGAAGAAAAACCTAAGAAAGAAGAAGCTGACGCTCCTGCTACTGAAGCTGAAGCTGTCTAAAACAAAATTAAGTCTCATAAAGGTAAATCAATGCACGAATTCCCAATTACCCAGCAAATAATAAAAATAGCGGAATCTCACGCCCTGGAAAATAATGCCAAAGCGGTCACAAAGATCAAATTGGTGGTAGGGGAGTATTCCGGATTTATAGGCGATAGTATTCAAATGTACTTTGATGTTATTTCTGAGGGAACTCTCTGCGAAAATGCGACTATTGAGATAAAGGGTGTAAAACCGGAATTACAGTGTCAGGACTGCGGAAAATATTTTCAGAGGAAACCCATGTCTTTTGAATGTCCCTATTGCGGAGGTCAGGGTAAGCCCAGTGAAATTGGAAAAGAATTCTATATTGATTCTATCGAAATTGAAGTATAATATATGGGACAGGTGATTTTGCCTGTCCCATCTTTTCTTTTTAACATCCTTTTAAGGAGTAAAGTTATGCATGATATATCTAAAATAAATATTGAATTGAAAGAAAATATTCATGATGAAAATGACCATATAGCCGCCCATGTTAAAGAAGATATGGAGAACCAGGGAATAACCGTAGTTAATGTTATGGGTGCTCCTGGTGTAGGTAAAACCACGACATTAAAAAATATTTTTAAACATTTGACTAAAGCGAGACCCTATGTTATAGAGGGGGATATCGAAAGTGATATAGATACCCAGGATTTACGTAATATGGGTATAACTACTTTTCAGATCAATACTTTTGGCGCTTGCCATTTAGACTCGCCTATGATAAGAGATGCTGTGCAAAAGATGGATTTCCCGGAAGACGGCATTCTTTTTATTGAAAATATAGGCAATCTTGTTTGTCCGGCGGAGTTTTCCATTGGTGAACATATAAAAATGTTGATAACAACAGCTACTGACGGTAGCGATAAACCTTATAAATATCCTCTTGCTTTTGAAAAAGCTGATATTATATTGATAAACAAATGCGATCTTTTGCCTTATGTTGACTTTGATGAGGACTTTTTTATGAAAGGCGTAAGGGCGCAGAACCAAGATGTTCCTGTATTTAAGGTTTCTGGACGTACTGGCGAAGGTTATGAGGAAGTAGCTTTTTGGCTTGAGGGACATATGGCAAAGTAGAAAATATAAGGAGGAAGGCTTAAGTTTGAAAACTGTATTGATACGAATTTGGGGCATCGTGCAGGGCGTGGGCTTTCGTCCTTTTATCGCTAAATTAGCTGATAAATGCGGTGTTAAAGGTAATGTGAGAAATATCGGTGGTTTGGTTGATATCGAAATGACAGATACACCTGACAATATTGACCGATTTATAGAGCTTATAAAAGCGGAAAAACCAAAACCCGCAGAGATAGTACATATAAAGGTAGAGGAGCGTAAATTTAAGGAGTTCACCGCCTTTGATATTATAGATAGTGGTGAGGGTGATGATGAAGCCTCTATGATCCCAGCTGATCTTGCCATTTGTGATGATTGTTTAAGTGACTTAAATAATCCCCGGGATCCCAGATATGCTCATCCTTTTATTAGCTGTATGTCTTGCGGCCCTCGTTATACTATTATAGACAAAATACCTTATGACCGTGAAAATACGGCTATGGTAGATTTTCCTATGTGTGATTTTTGTGAAGAAGAGTATTCTACCCGGGAAAACAGACGTTATCATGCGCAAACCATTTCTTGTCACAATTGCGGTCCTCAGTTAAAACTAAGAAATACTTCTCTCCTAGGTGAATCCGCGGTATCAGAGTGTATAAGCAGGTTGAAAGAGGGTAAGATTATTGCCTTAAAGGGTGTAGGCGGTTACAATTTTATAGCCACACCTTTTCTCAATGAAACAGTCCTAAAATTAAGAGCCTTAAAGGGCCGGGAAGAAAAACCCTTTGCCGTAATGTTTCCAGATATTACCCAGATAAAAGAATTTTGTCAGGTTACAGAGGAAGAGGAGCAGCTATTGCTGAGCAGCGCCCGTCCTATTGTTTTGTTAGAGACAATAGGGTCTCCATTTGCCCCAGAGACAAATAAGACCAGTCGTTATACTGGTGCTTTTTTACCAAGTATGGGTTTGCATTATTTACTTTTAAAGTCTTGCGGTCCTCTGATCGTCACCAGCGCGAATCTTTCTGATATGCCTATGATCAAAGATGATGAGGAAATGTTTGAGCTTTATGAGGAAAAAAAAGATTTGTTAGCTGGTGTTTTTTATCATGACCGTGATATAAGAGTGAGAGTGGATGATTCTGTAGTCCGGGTAGTAGATGGACAGCCTCAAATGGTAAGACGATCCAAAGGCTATGCCCCGGTTCCTCTCTATCTTAAAGGCGGTGAAACATTATCTAAAGAGCAAATGATTTTGGCTTTAGGCGGTCAATTAAAAGCCGCTTTTACTTTAAGTAAAGGTAATTTTGCTTATGTAAGCCAGTATTTCGGTGATTTAGACGCCGAGTATATCCGTAATATATACATAGAAAATATTGAGAGAATGAAAAAGCTCTTTCGCATAGATCCTAAGCTTGTGGTTACAGATTGTCATCCACTATACTTTACAAATGCGTTTAGCCGTAAATATAGTGAGAAGTATAATATACCTTTATTAGAGGTACAGCATCATCACGCTCATGTTGCGTCAGTTATGGCGGAACATCATATTGATGACGCTGTAATAGGTGTAAGCTTTGATGGTACAGGCTATGGTACTGACGGTAATATTTGGGGGGGAGAATTTCTTCTCTGCCGCGGTTCTAAGTTTGTGAGACTTGGACACTTGCAGTATGTGCCGATGTTAGGCGGCGATAATTCCATGAAGGAGGGCTGGAAATCAGCCATGTGTTATATGGCTGCCTGTGGTGGGGAGTCAGAAAATATTCCTCTTAGCAGCGATAGCCGTTATGCCATGGTTAAAGCCGCTATTCGCCACGGCATAAATACTATATACAGTTCCAGTATGGGACGTTTATTTGACGCTGTTGCCGCGGCTATTGGTATCCATGATGAAAACCGCTATGAAGGTGAATGTGCTATTATGCTGGAAAATGCCGCTGCCCGCTGTAAAGAGCAGGGTGTGTCTCCTTATATTATGACCTTTCTTTTCTGGGAGGAGGAAGGTGTTTATAAAGTTTCCGCAGCTACTATTTTTCAGGCCATAGCAAAGGGCATATCTTTAGGTGTATCTCCAGAGGCCATGGCACTTGGTTTTCATGAAGCTGTAGGCAAAATGATACTTTCACTATGTGAAAAAATCAGCAAGACTACAGGCGTAAAAAAAGTGGCGTTGACAGGCGGTGTATTTCAGAATAAAATCTTAATGGAATATACTTTAGATTTAATGCGCCGTGAGGATTTTGAAATATATTATAATATTTCCGTGGGTACCAACGATGGTGGTATTTCATTAGGTCAGACCTATATTGGCATGGAATATTTAAAGGAGAAAAAAAATGTGCATAGCAATGCCAGGTAAAATAAAGGAAATTAATGGTAATAAAGCGAAGGTAGACTTCAGCGGTACTGAGGTAACGGCAAACGTAATGATGGTTGATGCTAAAGTGGGGGACTATGTTTTGGTTCACGCTGGCTGTGCCATTGAGGTTTTATCACAGAGTAAAGCTGAGGAAATGCTTTCTATTTTTAAAGAATTGGAAGATGAAATATGAAGATTGAGGATATAATTTCCTATCTGAGGAATTATAATGGTCCCGATATAAAGTTGATGGAAGTATGCGGTACACATACAGCGGCTATTTTTAAGAGTGGCATACGGTCACTAATTTCTCCCAAAATCCATTTAATTTCGGGGCCAGGTTGTCCTGTTTGTGTAACACCGGCGGCTTTTATTGACAAATGTATAGAGTACGCAAAAAAAGATGGATGTGTCCTGACTACTTTTGGTGATATGATAAAAGTGCCTGGTACAGCAGAAAGCCTTGCTATAGCTAAGGGGGAAGGAGCCAAAGTGGAATTGATGTTCTCCCCTGTTGATGTGGTGGATAAGGCTGCGAAAAATCAGGATATAACTTATGTGGTAGCTGCGGTTGGCTTTGAGACAACCATTCCTACCTATAGTGTGGCAATAGAGGAAGCTGAAAATAGGGGTGTTAAGAATATTATGTTTATTACAGCCTTAAAGACGGCGCTTCCTGCTTTAGAATGGATATGTGAGAATGAAGGAAATATCGATGGTTTTATTTGTCCAGGTCATGTAAGCGTAATAACTGGCAGTGAGATTTATCGTCCCCTTGCCGAAAAATACAGAAAGCCTTTTGTCGTTGCTGGTTTTGAGGGAGAGCATTTATTGGCTGTAATATATGATTTAGTGCGCCAGATAGAAAAGGGCAGTTATGAAGTTAAAAACTTGTATCAAAACGCTGTTAAAACCCAAGGTAATGCTAAAGCTCTGGCTTTAATAGATAAGTATTTTACTGCTGGCGATGCTACCTGGCGTGGTTTAGGCAATATTCCAGATTCTGGTATGTATTTGCGGGATTCCTATCGTCATTATGACGGTGGCAGTTTTGGTTTGGACAAAGATATAGAATTGCCTAAGTCCTGCCGTTGTGCCGATGTTATAGTTGGGCGAATAAATCCCATTGACTGTCCCATGTTTGGTAGAGCCTGCACTCCTATGAAACCTTATGGTCCCTGTATGGTTTCAGCTGAGGGTGCCTGTGGCATCTGGTACAGGAATACCATATAAAATTAAGAGGTAATGATATGAAAATAACAATGGCTCACGGCAGCGGTGGTAAATCTTCCTCTGAATTGATGCGAGATGTTTTTGGCCGTCATTTCAGCAACGAAATACTTGATAAAATGGAAGATGCCGCTGTTTTAGAGATAAATGGTAAAATAGCCTTTAGTACTGACTCTTTTGTAGTTACACCCTTAATCTTCAAGGGTGGTGATATTGGTAAATTAGCTGTATGCGGTACGGTCAATGACCTTTTGATGATGGGAGCTAAGCCCCTCTATCTTACTTCCGCCTATATTTTAGAGGAAGGTCTGGAACTTGATACCCTTGATAAGGTCGCTGCCTCCATGGCGGAGACGTCTCGCAAAACAGGTGTAAATATTGTAGCAGGCGATACTAAAGTTATAGAGGGCAACGGTGGTTTGATGATAAATACTACCGGCATAGGAATTATTCCGCCTGGCCGTGATATCAGCGCTTCTAACTTGTCTGAAGGTGATGCTGTTTTGGTTTCTGGTTTTCTTGGTGATCATCATGCTTGTATTCTCAGTGCCAGAATGGATCTGATTAATGATATAGAGAGTGACTGCGCTCCTCTTAACACTTTGGTGGATGCTTTATTTGACAGCGGTGTCACTGTTAAAGCCATGCGGGATATTACCAGAGGCGGGCTTGGTACAATGCTTAATGAGTTAGCCAATACTTCAGGTGTTGGTATAGAGATAAAAGAAGAAAGTATACCCGTACGAGACAATGTCCGTGGATTCTGTGATATTTTAGGTCTTGATCCGCTTTATATGGGCAATGAGGGCAAGATGTTGTCCGTGGTCAGAGGAGAAGATGCTGACAAGGCTTTAGAAGCTTTGCGTAGTACTGAATTAGGCAGAGATGCTGCTATTGTCGGACGAGTAGTTGCTGGTCATGGTGTCACAATGGAGACTCGTCTTGGCGGTAAGAGAGTAGTTGATATGCTTTACGGTGAAGGTTTACCCAGAATTTGCTGAGGGAGTGATATCATGGCAAAAAAAATGTTATTTCTCTTTAATCCAAAAGCGGGACGCAGCGCCATTAAAAACAGCTTATCAGAAATACTTAATATTTTTACTGCTGGCGGTTATGATGTTTTGGCTCATCCCAGTCAAGCTCATATGGATATGGAGAAATTTGTGATAGAGCGTGGCAGGGAGTTTGATGTGATAGTTACCTCTGGCGGTGACGGCAGTCTCAGTGAAACCATCAATGGTTTAATGCGTATGGATAATCCGCCTGTCCTTGGCTATATTCCTGCCGGTACCGTTAATGATTTTGCCGTAAGTCATAAAATTTCCAAAAATATGCTGGTAGCCGCTAAGGACATTGTTGATGGAGAAGTTGTTAAAACCGATATATGCAAATTTAACGATAGTTACTTTTCTTATGTAGCTGCTTTTGGTGCCTTTACCGATGTGTCATATGATACTCCCCAGGAAGCGAAGAATATATTAGGCCGTAACGCCTATATTTTAGAGGGTATAAAGCGTTTGCCGACACTACATTCATATAATGTTGAAGTAGAGCATGACGGCGAGATATTTACTGGTGATTTTATATATGGCATGGCCAGCAATGCCTTATCTGTCGGCGGCATGAAACTGGGCAAGCACACGGAAATTTCTATGAATGATGGCTATTTTGAGGTAGGATTAGTAAAAAAGACTGTTAGTGACTTTTTTAACGCTACTACCATGTTAGGTGCGGCCTTATCTCAATTTCTTTTGGATAATAAGTCTGTGTATAGTTTTAAAACTGATAAACTTATAGTAAGAAGTGAATCTGGTATTTCCTGGACTTTAGATGGAGAATATGGTGGTGTATGCACAGAAGCTGTCATAGAAAGCAAAAAAGAGGCTTTGGATATTATAGTACCCCATAGGATTTTGCCTCTTAAATAAAGAATTTAAGATATACCCTAAGGTCTATCTCTTAATAATGTTGCGTAAATGTCTGAACCATATGGAGGTTTCAGGCATTTACGCTTTTTATTTACTTTATTCCTGTATATTTCTATCCAGCGGGGATAAAATAACCTGGGAGGAATAAATATGAACGATACTTTAAAAGAATCCTTTGAAGAGGAATTAAAAGAAGCGGAAAAAAGAAATTTTGAGAATATAGTGAAGGAAACTAAGCCTAAGACTCCTTTTTTTAAAAATATTCCCTTGGCTTTTCTTATTGGCGGTTTAATTTGCGCTTTGGGACAAGTAATTATGGAAATTTTAAAATATAATAATGTAGGTGAAAAAGAGGGAATTACCATTACTTTAGTGACTCTCATTTTTTTAGGCGCCCTTTGTACAGGTTTAGGTCTTTATGACAAAATTGGTAAATATGCCGGCGCTGGCTCTATTGTACCTATCAGCGGTTTTGCTAACTCCGTAGTTGCTCCGGCCATGGAGTGGAAGAGTGAGGGCTATATACAGGGTTTAGCGGCAAAAATGTTTACAGTAGCTGGTCCAGTCATTGTTTATGGTATATGTGGTTCCATAGTTTTGGGTTTAATAAAGTATATATACTGGCTGTTGACAGGAGGTATATGATTATGTCAAATAAAAATACCTGGATATTCAATACTCCTCCATATATACTTAACGGCGGTTCCGTAGGTGGACCTTTGGAACAGGAAGGACCCTTAGGCGACAGCTATGATATGATAAAAGAAAAGCTTCGTCCTTTAGAGGGCAGCTGGGAAAAAGCTGAGGGGAAAATGCAGATTGAGGCGTTGGGTTACGCTATGGAAAAGAGCGGATTAAAGGCGCAAAATCTTGATTTTCTTTTAGGTGGTGACTTGCTGGATCAGATAACGGTAACTAATTTTACAGCCAAAACTATGGGTATTCCCTTTTTAGGTTTATATAATGCCTGTGCGACAATGGCAGAGGCGATAATTTTAGGGGCTTTATTAGTAGATTCAGGACGGGCTGATAATTTAGCGGTAGTGAGCTCCAGTCACAATGCCACCGCTGAAAGACAATACCGTAATCCTCTGGAATTAGGTGCTCAAAGACCACAGACAGCTCAATGGACAGTTACCGGAGCAGGAGCTATGATAATATCTAATACTGTAGGGATAGCGGCTATAACCGGAGCTACTATAGGGAAAGTTAAGGATTTAGAGGTTAAAGACCCAAACCAGATGGGAGCTGCAATGGCGCCGGCAGTTTTCGACAGCTTAAAGGAACACTTTAAAAATACAGCCACAAAGCCAGATGACTACGATCTTATACTTAGCGGCGATTTGGGCTGTCATGGTCACAAAATCCTTTTGGCCTTATTTCAGGGTGAAGGTTTTGGGGATATTACTCATTTACAGGATGCGGGTGTATGGATTTATGATGATTCACAAGACACTCATTGCGGCGGCAGCGGTGCCGGCTGCAGTGCCTCAGTCTGGTCGGGCTATCTTCTGCGAGAAATTATGAAAGGCAAGTATAAACGTATATTATTAGCTGGCAGCGGTGCTTTGCTAAGTCCTTGTTCCTTACAGCAAGGTAATACTATTCCATCCATTAGCCATGTAGTAGAACTGAGAGGTATGTGAGATAATGATACACAATATTTTGATTGCTTTTTTGGTAGGGGGCAGTATCTGTCTTATTGTACAGGTTATAATGGATTTAACACCATTTAATGTTACCTCTTCTCATGTATTAGTAAGCTTAGTGTTAATAGGTGAACTTCTGAGTTTTTTAGGTTTTTATCAACCCTTTGCTGAGTTTGGCAAAATGGGAGCTTCTGTTCCACTTTGTGGTTTTGGCAATACTTTAATGGAAGGTGTCACAGAGGCTCTTAGAGCCGATGGTTTGATGGGACTTCTTACAGGAGGGTTTACCGCCGGCGCAGCTGGATTAGGTGCAGCTGTGATTTTTGGTTATATTATGGCGTTGATTTTTAAGCCTAAAGGCTGACAATAAAAAGGATTGCTGCTAAAAAGATGTAATAAGAAAGTAGCTTTTTTGTGGTTTGAAGGGAATAATATGCCGCTCCTTTTTTTCAGATACTTATGATAAATAGACGAGTTTCTTGGTATAATTAGTGTTGAGACGGTAGTTCTCTTAGGTAGGAAATTTGAGAAAAGCCGCGAACATGTCTACTTGGACTATGAGCCTTCAGCAGAAATTGATCTA
>CAWVFN010000088.1:0-5814 GCA_963928475.1 Bacillota bacterium | reverse complement strand
GAGAAAGGATACTGGTTTATCGCACCCTGTAAAAACTGCGGCGCTAATATGAAATGGTACCGCCGGCCTGACGGCAAGACGGAGACTGAACGTCAACAGGAAGATGAGACCTTTACCCTCACCATGATCAACGGAGAGCTTACTCTGACTCTCGATAAATAGGTTTGAATAAAAAAGACGGCATAGTTTAACTATGCCGTCTTTTTTCTTAACAAAATAATTATCACCAGGTTACGTCATGGCGCAAAGGACCTCTGCCATGCCCCAGATCCAAACCCTGAGCCAAAGCCGCGTTGATATATTTTTTACCCTCCTCTACTGCTGTAACCATATCTTTACCTGCCGCCAGCTCACAGGCTATCGCCGAGGATAAGGTACAGCCAGTACCGTGTGTATTTTCGTTATCAATTCGCTTGCCTCTGATCCAGTACAGGTTACTGTCGTAATAAAGCAAATCATCAGCGTTATCCTTACTATGGCCGCCTTTAACTAAAATGTAACCATCGTAAAATGAGGCTATACCTGCCGCCGCTTTTACCATATCAGCAGCGGAATTAATGGCTATACCACTTAGAGCCTGAGCTTCACTGAGATTGGGGGTAATAATATTCGCTAAAGGAATCAAAACTTCTTTCAATGCCTGGGATGCGGAATTCTCCATTAAAGCACTGCCGCTGGTCGCGACCATCACAGGATCTACTACAATATTCTTAGCCTGATATTCCTTGAGCTTGGCAGCAATAACCCTAATGAGATCAGTATTAGCCACCATACCTATTTTTACGGCATCAGGAAAAATATCAGTAAAAACACAGTCCAGCTGATCCGCCAAAAACTCCGGTGTAGACTCAAAAATAGATTTCACACCCAATGTATTTTGAGCAGTAAGCGCTGTTATGGCACTCATACCATAAACACCGTGAGCAGCCATGGTTTTTAAATCAGCCTGTATACCAGCGCCGCCGCTGGAATCAGAACCGGCTATTGTCAATACTTTATACATAATCAAAACACCTCACGGCATAATTTTAACAGTTCGGCGGCAGCTTGGCAACTATCTTCAGAAGCGAAAATGCCGGAGACTACCGCGGCACCATCTGCGCCATAACCTTTAAACTGAGAAACCGTATCTTTATTTATACCCCCGATAATAACGATGGGAATATCTACCGCCTGAGAAATCGCCAGCAAATCCTCTTTGCTTACTACTACGGCGTCAGTTTTTGTATCAGTGGGGAACATAGCACCTACGCCTAAATAATCCGCTCCAGCACTTTCCGCCTCTTTGGCCTGCTCTACGGTCTGCACAGAAACACCTAAAATCTTATCATCCCCTATTGTTCTGCGTACTGTTTTAATATCACCGTCATCCTGACCAATATGAACACCATCGGCACCAGCCGCCATAGCAATATCTACATTGTCATTGATAACTACAGGCACTCGATAACCGCGAGCCAAAGATACTATATCCTTAGCCTCAGCCAAAAAATCAGCATAGGACATCTCCTTTTCCCTTAACTGTAAAAAGGTTATGCCACCCTTTAAAGCCTCTTCTACCTTTTGCCTCAAGGTTTTACCAGCCAGCCAACTACGGTCTGTAACAGCATAAAGCCGCATTGCCTCTTTAGACAATCTCAATTTTCATACCTTCTTTCAGAGCTTGTTCATCTATCATGCTTAAAGCATCCATGAGATATACATTAAAACTGCCTAAGCCTGCCTGCTCTTTATCACTGCGGGCGGCAGCTGCCTCTCCGCTTAAACCCATTAGAGCAGTGGCCGTAACAACCGCCTCCCAAACATTATCCTTATTGCCGCCGGCATAAGCGCCGGTAATAGCCGATAGCATACAGCCGCTGCCAGTAATGGAAGATAAACGAGGCGTACCATTGCTGATCAAGGCTGCTCTCTCACTGTCGGCAACTACATCCACTTTACCGGTAATGGCTATAACAGCTCCTGTGCGCTTACTGAGCTCTTTGGCGAAAACCGCCAAATCTTTCGGTGAAATATTAGCATCAGCTATATTTACATCTACTCCATGGGCTTTACCGCTGCCGTCATAAACATTCTTGATCTCCGATATATTACCACGAATAACAGCAAACTTTACCTTCGCCAGAAGCTCAGCTGTAGCTTCATTTCTTAAAGCCGAGGCACCAGCGCCTACAGGATCCAAAACCACAGGAATCCCCAGGGCATTGGCCTTTTCCCCTGCCTTGAGCATAGATTGAATGGTGCGTCTATTCAAGGTACCAATATTGATAACTAAGGCCTTGCTGATAGAGACAATAGCCTCTACCTCATCAATATCATCGGCCATTATTGGGGAGCCGCCTACCGCTAAAAGAGCATTAGCGCAATGATTAACTGTAACATAATTAGTAATACAATGTGTCAGAGGACAATCCCTTCTCACATTTTTCATGGTTTCCGTAAACATAGTTGACCTCCTCGCCTTTATAATAAACAAATATTTAATTTATAAACCTAAACCAATCTTTTACTTTTCAATAATTGATGCACCATAAAAGAAATAAATGCCAATATTATCATAACCGGCACAGTACTGCCAATGGGTGTATCTATGGACAGAAATAGACGATATAAGATAATGCCAACACCCCAAAGAACAGCATTATCTAAACGCAAAGCTTTACTTATATCGCGGCTGCCGTAAACAAAGTACTCCATGAGCAGAAGGGTTACCATAGGCACAAAGAATGAACCGATCAAATAAAGAAAACTTTCGTACCTCTCAATGGGGAAGAAAAGGGCTAAAACCGTGGCAACAAGACAGACACCTAAGGAAAAAACTTTCTCGCCCTTGCCATCAGTAAGATTGCCAAAACTTATACCCGCTGAATAGGCATCTAAAAAGGTAGTAGTTACCGTAGAAAAGAGCGCTATGAGCAAACCTAAAATACCTAAACCTGCCCCGGCCATAACTATACCTATATCACTTTCTCCTACGATAAGACTTAAACCCATACCTATAATATACATCCAAATACTGCCAACAGTATAAAATACAGCGCTCACCGCCGCAGTCATCTTAGGTTTATCACTATGACGTGTATAATCACTGATCAAAGGAAGCCAGGATAAAGCCATGGCTATACTTAATTCCACAGCGTCACCAAAGGTTAACGAACCCTCAACAGGTTTAGCTCCGCCGCCAAAAACCACAAAACTCAAAACTATTGTCAAGATAAAAAGACCTGTTACAGCCAGAGTATTGATCTTGCTCACATTTTTTATCCCAACGCCGACCCACAAGGCTACTAACGCGCCAATCAAAATTGTCCAAAGAGCACCATTGTCAAAGCCTGTAAGCAACACCATGGTCTGGCGCAGCACTGAGCTGCCGCCAATAATCATAATTGCCGTCCAACCTAAAAGCTGGATTATATTAAAGAGGGAAAAAACATAAGAACCAACCCGGCCAAAGGCTAAACGACTGGACTTAACAGCCGGCAGACCAGTCTCAGCACCGATAAGACCAGCAAAGTACAGAAGCACACCGCCAATAAGATGACCTACAAAAATCGAAGCCAAACCAAGCTGCCAGCCTAAAGGCGCTATTAAAGTACCTGTCATTATTTCCGCCAAAGAAACAGCGGCACCAAACCACAAGAGGCCGTGACTTACAAGAATACTGTTTTTCATTGTTTTTCCTCCAAATAAAAAAGATATACCAGATATGGCATACCTTCAAAGAAATAGTTCCTACGGTGGCATTATCCACATCAGGTCAAAGGGTCGAAGTTCCTTTTCACTTCCTCTCAGCCCGAAGGTACGAGCTCCCCTCTTATTTTTTTATTATTATAGCACAATTCAACAAAAAAGCAAGTATATGTTGATATTTAAACAAAAAATTGTTATAATAATTTAGTTATCTGTAAAATACAGGAGGCAAAAGTGAACAGGGAAGCAAAAGAAAAAAGCAATACTTTTAAAGCCGCCTTTCCCCATACCATACCTGTACTTTTAGGTTATGTTTTTATGGGAATGGCTTTCGGTATACTTTTAAGCAGCAAGGGATATTCCTTTCTCTGGGCTTTTTTTATGGCTTTGACCATGTTGGCAGGGACAGGCCAATTTGTCGCCATTAATATGCTGGTTCCCGGCATGACCCTGGCTCAAGTATTTATTATGGAAATAATGGTCAACGCCCGCCATGTATTTTACGGCTTATCTCTTATTGACAAATTCAAAAACATGGGCTGGCGCAAATCCTATATGGTTTTTTCCCTTACCGATGAAACTTACGCCCTTCTGACTTCAGCTAAACCACCGGAAGGAGTGAGTCCGAAAAAATTTTATTTTCTTATCGCTCTCTTAGACCATTCCTATTGGCTTATCGGCTGTACCTTAGGAGGCTTAATAGGTTCACTTATCCATTTTAATACCGAAGGCATAGACTTCGTTATGACCGCTCTCTTTATTGTTATTGCTCTGGATCAATGGCGGGAAGCAGACAGCCACCTGCCGGCTATTATAGGTTTAGCCGGAGCCTTAGTTTGCCTAATTATTTTCGGACCTGATTCTTTCTTGATTCCAGCCTTGTTGGTAATTTTAATATCCATTACCTTATGCCGGAAAACCATTGAAAATAAGGACAAGGAGGCTGAATCTTCATGTTAAGCAACTGGGAAATGCTTCTTTTTGTTCTCACCGCCGCCAGTGCCATACTTCTTACCAGGGTAACGCCTTTTGTACTCTTTCCCGGCGGCAGAAAAACCCCTAAATACATCATGTATTTAGGTAAAGTACTGCCAGCGGCCATTATCGCTCTTTTAGTGGTGTATTGCCTGCAAAATACCACTATACTATCTTACCCTTATGGTATACCTGAAGCTATAGCTGTTATCGCTGTAGTTCTTGTACATCTCTGGAAAAGAAATAATCTCCTTAGTATTGTCGGCGGTACGGTTTTATATATGCTCCTAATTCAATTTGTATTTTAGCCTTTATTGGCTGATACGTAAAATCCTGAATCAACTCTATCTGCCGAGACAACGATTTTAATACTTAATATAATAAAAGACGGCAGTTAAACCGCCGTCTTTCATCTTTTAACGCATATTAATAATTAATAATCAAAAACTTATTCCACGATTTCTAAAGGACCAATACCTCCAGCCAATAAATTCAGAATCTCATCCTGAGATTCCTCTGGCAGCAACCATTTACCGTCTTCCTCAACTACCTCAACGGATACACTGTACTCATCTAAATCAGCATCTTCTAACAGAGTTTTCATCTGCTCCACCAGAGCCTCGTTTAAATCATCACTAGTTATGGAATCTTCACTAAAATATACTTCCATGGATTTCTCTATAGTCTGATCTTGCAGCTTGCTGATATTAGGTCCTTCTATAATCAAAGTCACCGTAGCTTCACTTTCCCCCTCACTTCCCAACACAATATCTTTAACAGTTATATAGGAGAATAATGATTCAGCCAACTCTCTGGTGACATCAGTAGAGAAAATATCAACATCAGGGCTGTCCGAGGTCATATACTCAGACATAGCATCGCTGTCTAAAGCCAAAACAGCATTGACATATCCCTTTACCGTTTTTTCCGGCGAATCAGTTTTGCCGCAGGCGGTGCAGATAAGAAGCAATACAATTACTAAAACTACAGGAATAAATAAGCGTTTTTTCATAATACCTCCTAATAGGCTATAACTTTTTATCAGTATATCACAAAATAATGGATTTGATAAGAGTTAAAAAGTATATACAAAATAATTTTCTTGCCTTATAATTACTTATATAATAAATATTAAAAATCAAGTGAGGG
>CAWVFN010000087.1:0-2719 GCA_963928475.1 Bacillota bacterium | reverse complement strand
CCTCTTGAATTTGACGGTGTTTCGTCGCAAGACGTGATTATCGACAATGACGATAATTCCCTACCTAATGCAAGTAATGACGAGACTCACTATTAAATATGGAAAAGTAAGTATAACAGTAAATAAGCATAAAATATACTGGATATAGTCGTGAAGGACCTTATCCAGTATAATTAGTTTACTTAACCTTTAGGACAGCCATACGTAAATAATCTATCTTTAATCAGAAGATGACTATAAAAGGGCTAAGATTGTTTATCCTGTTGTGAGTTTATTTAATTAATGTAACATTATCCTCTTTACGCGTTGGTGGGGTTGGTTTATCACCTAAAGTGTAGCCGATAGCCACAGCCCATTTGGGGAACTGATTAGCTGGTAATTTCAGTAGGCGGCGGAGTCTGTCAGCTTCTGCACTTTGAAAAGCTGGTCTAAAAGAGGCTATGTAACAGGAACCGAGTCCTAACGATTCTGCGGCTAAACAAATATTTTCCGCTGCGTTAGCTGTGTTGGCTTCAGCATAATCTCCTTCTTCATCGCTGATAATGATCACGGTAGGAGCATGATAAAAATTAGAAAAGTTTTCATCTTTAGCCCTGTCCATGACAGCGCTGTTACCGCTATTGAGCATAATATTCCTATTTACCTTGGAAATTTCCGCTAAAATATCTTTATTCTGGATAACAGTAAAGTGCCATGTTTGACTGTTAAGAGCTGAGGGGGCATATTTAGCTGCGGCTATAATTAAGGATAGATCCTCGTCTTCAATCTGTTCTTCTTTAAACGCTCTGATACTGCGGCGTGCTAAGATTGTCGTTATGGTTTCATTCATTGCTGTCATTCCTTTCATAAGTTATTCTATATAAAAATTATAGCATTTTTTTTGTTATTATCAATTATTAAATAAATTGAATTGCTATTTTATGGTTTATAGTTTAGAATATAGCTAACCAAATAAATATTAAGGAGTACAATATGAGTTATATTTTAATTTCTGATTCTACTACTGATTTAGGATATGAATTTATGGAGAAGAATGAGGTACCATTCCTCTCTTTAACATATACAATTGGTGACACAGATTATCTTGATGATATGAATAGAACCACCGATATTCATCAATTTTATGATTCAATGAGAAATGGTGCCGCCATACCTGTTACTACTCAGATCAATGCAGAGCAATACAAGAGTTTTTTTACCCCGTATCTTGAGGCTGGCAAAGATATTATTTATCTTTGTTTTTCTTCAGGTTTAAGTGGCAGCTATTTATCGGCCTTAAAGGCACAGGATGAGTTAAAGGGATTATTCCCAGATAGACAGATAGAAGTAATTGACTCTTTAGCGGCTTCTATGGGAGAAGGTCTCTTATTATGGGATGCCATAGAGAAACGTGATGCGGGTTATAGTTTTTCTCAATTAGCCGCCCATATTAAAGAACAGGTGCCCAGAACTAATCATTGGTTTACAGTGGACGATTTAAATCATCTTTATAGAGGCGGCCGTGTTTCCAAGACATCGGCGGTTTTAGGCACAGTGCTAAGTATAAAACCTGTACTTAATGTTGACGACGCGGGACATCTGATTCCTATAGAAAAGGTCAGAGGACGTAGAAAAGCCTTATTAGCTTTAGCGGATAAGACAGCGAAGTATATAGTAAACAGCGATGAACAAACTATACTCATCAGCCATGGTGACTGTGAGTCGGACGCTAAATTCGTGGGTGAAGAAATAGCCAAGCGAGTTAAGGTAAGGGGTTTTTATTATTCCCAGATTGGACCGGTTATAGGCGCTCATTCAGGTCCCGGTACAGTTGCTGTCTTTTTCTTTGGTAATTCTAAAAAGCTATAAATATAATTAAATACATATAAAATATTTAATATAAAAAGAGATATGATTATGGACAAAAAGAATAGTGAAATTATGCGGGACTATTATATAGATAGATTGCTGCTGGCCAAAGGTGATATGAGCATCAATCAATTTGCCCGCCATGCTGGTATAAGCCCCGGCAATTTTTGCCGTATGCTTAAAGGGCAGCCGGCAAAACCAGATACTTTAAAGAGAATAGCCTTAGCCCGGCCTGAAATCGACCATCTTTATGAGGAGTTAATGTACGCCGCTGGTTATACATCGGTAACACCTGGCAAAAATCGAGTAGAAACTCGGCCAGAGGATGATATAAGTGGTGAAATAGTTGCTTTGCCAGTTATTTCCGAGCTTAAAGGCAGTAAGAGTAAAATATTGTACAGTAATAGAAGCGGTTCATATTATTGTTCCAAATCAATGGCTTCCGGGGATAAGTGTTTTATTTTCCAGGCCAATGATGAGGGTATGTCTCCTCTGATACATAATGGTGATATGGTGATTTTTGACAGCCGAAAAGAGCCCGCTGATGGAGATATCGTCCTATTTCGTATTAGAAAGAAAGAAGGGCTTATTCGCTACTATCGAAAAGCAAACTCTAAAATTATTGCATATAGCTCTGACCCAGATATTTTACCGGAATTTTTTAATAAGAGTGATGTTGACATAATAGGTGTAGCGGTAAAATTAATAATTAGTCTTTAAAAGATAAAAAATCCTCAAAAACGCTTGATTTTTTGAGAGAATTATGTTATTCTTTTTAAGTCAGGCCGAAGTGATGGAATTGGCAGACGTGCCGGACTCAAAATCCGGTGGTAGCGATACCGTGTCGGTTCGACCCCGACCTTCGGCACCA
>CAWVFN010000086.1:0-6303 GCA_963928475.1 Bacillota bacterium | reverse complement strand
AAGGATAAAATAATATTTGTTTTTTTAAGGCAATTTTGTGATTTTATGGTAATGGTGTTATTGTTCGCCGCTATTATATCAGCAGCCTGCGGCGAAACAGTGGACGCCTTAATGATCTTGGCGATCATAATTCTTAATGGGGTACTTGGTTTTGTGCAGGAGTATAAGGCAGAAAAGTCTCTGGCCGCGTTGGAAAAGCTTTATACCCCAGAAAGTGTGGTGCTCCGGGAAGGTAAGGAACAGGTAGTCTTGTCTGAAAATATAGTACCAGGCGATATTGTTATTTTGCGTCAGGGTGATAAGGCTCCGGCTGATATCCGCCTTACAGAGGCATATAACATTGAAACTGAGGAGGCTGTACTTACCGGGGAGTCTGCTTATGTGGAAAAAACCTCTGCTGTCATTGATGCCGTAAAGGAAATATCGGCGAAAAAAAATATGGTCTTTAGTGGTACAACCATTGTCAAAGGACGTGGTATGGGTATAGTAACAGCCACTGGTATGTCTACGGAGATGGGCAGAATCGCTGGTTTACTGGATTCTGCTGGCAATGAACCGACGCCTTTGCAGCTGCGTCTTAAAAGTCTTGGCAAATGGCTTATCACAATTTGTGTAGGTGTCTGCGCCATAGTTTCAGTGCTGGGCATACTTACTGGCGGTGATGTATATACTATGATTCTGACTGGTGTAAGTCTGGGCGTAGCATCTATTCCTGAGGGTTTACCTGCCATAGTTACTATTTGCTTAGCTTTAGGTGTATGGCGTTTGGCTAAGTATAAGGCTATAGTAAAGAAATTGCCGGCTGTGGAAACCTTAGGTTCCACAACTGTGATTTGTTCTGACAAAACAGGTACTTTAACGGAAAACACCATGGTTTTGGATAAGGTGTATATAAAAGGCAGGTGGCATTTAATTACTGAACTAACCGATGGTGATTTGGGGGTAGTAGGGAAAGTCATGGCCTATTGCCATTCTCTCCGTGAAAGTGCCGGGAGCATGTTGGGAGATCCGACAGAAGCAGCTCTCTACAATGGTTTGAAAAAACTTGCTCCCAATCTTTGTACTACTAAAAAAATTGATTACGAAAATCCTTTTGATTCAGGCCGGCGTTTAATGAGCGTATTGGTTGATCAATCTTCTTTGGTAAAGGGAGCGCCAGATACTGTAATATCTAAATGCGATAAAGTATTAACGGAAAAAGGTATACAAACCATTGACGATATTGCCAGAAAGTCACTTCTCAGGGAAGTAGATACGATAAGCCGCAGAGGATATAGGATATTAGCATTAGCCTATAGGGAAAATATCGTTTCGCTTAAAGATATGGAGAATTCTCTTACCTTCGGTGCTTTAGTAGCCTTGGCTGATCCTATCAGGGAAGATGCTGTAGAATCCCTGAAAATCTCAGCAAAGGCCGGAGTAAAAACAGTAATGATTACCGGTGATCATAGTGGCACGGCCTTTGCTGTGGCTAAAAACTTGGGTATTGCCGATAATGAAAATCAGATTATGTTAGGCAGAGAGTTGGAGGAAGGGGTAAGACCCATAGAGGATATTAGAGTATTTGCCAGGGTCAGTCCTGAGGATAAAATGAGAATAGTTAGGCATTATAAGAACAGGGGAGAGGTAGTAGCTATGACGGGTGATGGGGTAAATGATGCTCCCGCCCTGCGAGAGGCTGATATAGGTATAGCGATGGGCATGGGAGGATCTGATGTTACAAAGGAAGCGGCGGATTTTATTTTAAGTGACAATAATTTCACTAATATAGTTCACGCGATAGAAGAAGGACGGGGGATATATGATAATATAAGAAAATTCGTACGTTATCTTTTATCTTCTAATTTAGGCGAAGTTTTAACTATGTTTATCGCTGTGTTATTTGGTTTTCCTCTGCCTTTGGTGCCCTTGCAAATATTGTGGATTAATCTTGTTACCGATGGTTTACCTGCCTTGGCGCTGGGTTTAGAAAAACCGGGCAAAGAAACAATGGAGCGGCCTCCCAGACCTAAAAGTGAAAGTGTATTTGCCCGTGGTTTAGGTGCTAAGATAGTCGTGCGCGGCTGCATTATAGGTTTTACGGCAATAGGCATATTTTTAGGAGCCATAATGGTGTACGGTGATATGACATTAGCCCGTACTATGGCCTTTACCGCATTAGTTTTTTCACAGCTTTTTTATGTTTTTGATTGTCGTTCAGAGAATGACACTCCCTTTTCCTTGGGCTTTTTTAGTAATATATATCTTGTGTGGGCTGTACTTATTTCTGTGGCCCTTCAGTGTTTAGTGCTGTATAATCCCTGGCTTAGCCGAGTATTTCTCACATCGCCTTTAAGTTTAGAACAATGGGGTGTTATTTTACTGTTAACATCCTTGCCTACATTCATCGGTGCTTTTTGGAGTTTTAGCAAGAAAAAATTAAAAAATATTTTCGAAAAGCAGGAAAAGTAATATTAATGTAGAAATCTAATTTGATTAATATTGTAAATTACTGTGAGGTATCATTTTGATAAATAGTATGACCGGATTCGGTCGTTGTGCCGAAGAAACAGCAGAATGGAAAGTTACCGTTGAGGTAAAAAGTGTAAATAACCGTTATTTGGACGTATCTGTCAAAATGCCCAAACAGTATATCTCATTAGAGGAGAACATTAAAAAAACTGTGTCTTATTATGTAAACAGGGGCAGGGTAGATGTTTTTCTGACAATAGAAGAGGCCGGCGAGAAAGATCAGAAGGTTGTGGTAGATAAAGAACTGGCCTTAGCCTATTATAAGGCGGTAAATGAGATAAAAGATCTCACAAACGTAATGGATAATATTACTCTTTCGGATATTGCCTCCTTTTACGGTGTTTTATCACTGGAGAAGGAAGAAGCTGATTTAGATTCCCTTTGGCAGGTTATTTCTCGAGGATTGGACGGCGCGATGACAAAGCTTTGTGAAATGCGCCGTGTGGAAGGGGAAAAGCTTTCAACTGAGATTTTTAAACGTTTAGAGACAGTAAAAAACATAAAAGACAAGATAGAGGAGAGAAGTCCTCTGGTCATAAAGGAACATCAGGAAAAATTGTATGCCCGTATCAGTGAAATACTTGGTGACGTTGCCGTCGATGAGGAAAAGCTCCTCAATGAAGTGGCTTTTTTTGCGGATAAAGCAGATATCGCTGAGGAAATGGCTCGTTTAGACAGCCATATTGAGCAATTTAAGGAAAACATGTCCAAAAATGAGCCAGTAGGCAGGAAACTGGATTTTATCTTGCAGGAGATAAACCGGGAGATAAATACTACCGGTTCCAAGGCTAACGATATTAACATAAGTCACCTGGTAATAGAGGCAAAAAGCCAGTTGGAAAAAATCAGGGAACAAATCCAAAACTTTGAGTAAACATTATATGTTTTAAATAAAAAATAAATTGTTTATTGATTTTGGAGGTACTAAAATGGCAATACCGAAATTAACAGATGCCCAGCGGGCAGAGGCTTTAAAGAAAGCACAGGAAATGCGTTCTAAACGCACGGCTTTGAGAAAGGAACTGAAAAAGGGAAAAGTTACCCTGGCTGAAGTTCTTGCCGATACTGACAATGAAGTAGTTACCCGGATGAAGGTTAAGTATTTATTGGAATCTTTACCCAATGTCGGCAAAATTACTGCTGCAGCTTTAATGGATGAGTTGGAAATTAAAGAATCCCGCCGTGTTCAGGGTTTAGGAAAACGCCAGAGAGAAAAATTATTGGAAAAATTAGCCTGATCTTGAGGTGATAATAGATTGCTGTTGAAGCTCGTAAATATAGGCTTTGGAAATATTGTTATGGCCAATCGGATCATAGCTGTGGTTAGTCCTGATTCCGCCCCCATTAAGCGTCTTATTCAAGACGCCAGAGGCGATGGCAGAGTTTTGGACGCTACCTATGGCCGTCGTTGCCGGGCAGTTATCATTACCGACGATAATCGATTGATATTATCCTCTTTACAGCCTGAGACTTTGGCAAATCGTATTAATGAATCAGGCGGTCAGGATGATGATGGAGAAGGATGACGCCATGAAACAAGAGGGTATATTAGTGGTAGTTTCAGGCCCTTCCGGTGTAGGCAAGGGTACAGTATGCGCTAAGTTATTGCAGGCGGAAAAAAATTTGAGAATTTCCGTATCTCATACTACCAGAGAACCAAGGGATGGTGAGATTGAGGGAGTAAACTATTTTTTTAAGTCTCGGCAAGAGTTTGAGCGTAATATTGAGAATTCTGCCTATTTGGAATGGGCCAAAGTTTTTGATAACTACTATGGTACACCCAGGAATTTTGTGGAGGATAATATAGCTCAAGGATTAGATATATTATTGGAAATAGATACTCAAGGCGCATCCCAAGTCAAGAAGAGTTATCCTGAGGGAGTATTCATCTTTTTGCTTCCCCCTAGTTACGAAGCGTTAAAAGCCAGATTAGAGGGACGCAAGACCGAGACGCCGGAAAAAATAAAGAAACGTTTAGGCGAATTTCGTAACGAGATACGACGGAGTCCTATGTACGACTATCTGGTAGTGAATGACAACGTCGAGGATGCTGCCGGAGCTATAGAAGCCATAATCAGGGCTGAACACCTTAAATTTGAGAATAGCAATATATACAGCAAACTGTTAGGGGAGGAATAAACAATGCTGGTTAAGCCTATATTGAGTGATTTAATGGAACATGTTGATTCCAAATACACATTGGTATCCATAAGCGCCAAGCGTGCCCGGGAGATAATGGCTAATGAGAGTGTATTATATGATAATCCAGTATCAATAGCCTTAAAAGAAATAGCGGCTGGAGAAATCACCTGGAAGGAAAATTCAGATGATAAAAAGGAGTAAAGTATGTCCACCCAGAAAACTATTTTAATCGGTATAACCGGTGGCATTGCGGCTTATAAAATAACTGATTTAGTAAGCAGGTTAAAAAAACGTGGTTATATTATTGAGATAATAATGACTGAGTCGGCGCGGCATTTAGTCGCGCCACTTGCTTTGAGTACTCTTTCCGGCAGACCGGTGCGCTCTGAAATGTTTCATGAGATTATCGGTGAAGATGTGGAAGTGGAGCATATATCCCTGGCTGATAAAGCTGATATTATGGTTATAGTGCCTGCCACCGCTAATATTATAGGCAAGGCTGCCAACGGTATTGCCGATGATTTGCTTTCCACTGTTATTATGGCGGCTTCGTGTCCGGTGATTTATTTTCCCGCTATGAACACAAGAATGTGGGAGCATCCTTGTACTCAGGAAAATATTGCCAAATTACGGGAGCTCGGCAATGAAATTATTGATCCAGATGATGGCTTTTTAGCATGCGGCACTATTGGTAAGGGACGTTTAGGCAGTATTGAAATGATAGAGGAGACTATCGTTTCGGCCTTAGAAGAAAAGCATAAGGATTTAGAGGGCAAAAAATTACTAGTGAGTGCAGGACCTACCAGAGAAGCGATAGATCCCGTGCGCTACATTTCCAACAGGAGCAGCGGCAAGATGGGGTATGCCATAGCTAAAGCAGCCCTTAAACGGGGAGGGACAGTTACTTTAGTCAGCGGTCCTGTCAATTTACCGTCTCCAGGCTGTAATGTGGTCTCAGTGACTACAGCCGCGGAAATGAGTGACGCCATGACATCATATTATGCTGCTTCTGATATTGTCATAATGTCAGCGGCTGTTGCTGATTATTGTCTTAAAGAAATATCGGATAAGAAAATCAAAAAGTCGGCCAATAGTATGGTTTTAGAGTTAGTTTCCACAGTGGATATTTTACAAGAATTGGGCCGTAAAAAGAGGAATCAGTATTTGGTTGGTTTTGCCGCGGAAACTGATGATTTAGAGCGGAATGCTTTAGGCAAGATGGAACGAAAGAATCTTGACATGATTGTCGCTAATGATGTGAGCCAAAAAGGGGCAGGATTTGATGTTGACACCAATATAGCCACCATTTATACTATAAATGGTATTTCAAGAAAGGTGGATCTAACATCTAAAGATAAATTAGCAAATATCATCTTAGATGAAATAATAAAAAATATTGCAAGGGAGGATAAGGAATGAGAAAATTAGTTACTTCTGAATCTGTAACTGAAGGCCATCCAGATAAAATGGCTGACAAGATTTCAGATGGTGTGTTAGACGCTATTTTGGCGCAGGATCCCTATGCCAGGGTAGCCTGTGAAACCCTGTGCAGCACTGGTTTAGTGCTTGTTTCCGGCGAGATCAGCACTAACTGCTATGTGGATATACCTAAAATAGTTAGAGAAACAGTTACGGAAATAGGATACACCA
>CAWVFN010000085.1:0-16528 GCA_963928475.1 Bacillota bacterium | reverse complement strand
TGTGTCCTGTGGCGGTCAGAGCTATATAGCCTGCGGTGATATATTCCTGTACGATAGTATTAAGGGTAGTTCTGGGGATTCCCCACTCGTCACAAATTTTTTTTTGGGAATAGGTTTTGCCGTCGGCGGTAGCGTAAAGGAGCACAAAGGCTCTGTCTTTTAGGCCCAGACTTCGCAATAGCTCATAGTATGCTTCATCAATTTTATTGATGGCGATCATTAGCCGGCGGATATCTTCTCTTTTCTCTCTCATTTTCTCATCTCCATTTCAATCCGAATAGGGATTAATTACTATTATAATCCTAATTCGGATTGAAAGCAAGGGTAAAAACAAGCTTATTTAGAGATGGCTGAGTAGAGGTAAGTCAGGGGTGTTCCTGTGTGTAGTGCAGGCTGGCGGAGGGAAGTTTTATTCTTAAGAAACTGAGAGATAAAAAAACCGGAAGTATAACATTATACTTCCGGTTTTGGCAGTCTTTATTTTTCGTTGTTATGCCGGGGTTTTTCTTTTGCCTTACTGTTTTTTTTTAGAGTTTTTTTCTTGGCCGATGTTGTTTTCAAGGCAGTGTTGTCGGGTTAAGGTTGTCAATAGGTTTCGGTTATCTCGATTCTATATTCGTCCTCCAGTACGTAAAGGGCCTTGCTTAGATCCTCGTCTTTGACAAAGATATAATCGGTATCAAAGGTGGAGATTACGAAAATTGGTATATCCTCGGCGGCTAAAACTGAGGTGAGACGGGAAATAACGCCGATCATGGAGAAATCCATGGGGCCGCTTATTTTTAATCCCCGCCAGCCTTCTTCGGCGGCTAAGCTTTGAGCCGGCGCCAGGTCAGAAGGGCAGACCAGAGATATTTCTTCATCAGTTTTGGCTAAGAATACGAAATCATTGTCTAAATCCACCAGATTGATATCGTTGATTTGGCAGACGGTAAAGTTTTCCCGCAGGAGTTGTATATCCATATTTATTCTCCTTTAATCCAAGAGTAGGATGCCGAAATATTTGACAAATTCATTTTTTTCCTTTAAGGTTTTCAGACTGTAGCCCTGTTTTCGTACGGTAGCGAAAACGTCTATACCGGCGCTTTCCATAGAGGGTCTGGTAGCTGTGCATTTAAGGGGAGGTTCCGGCATTTTACATTCAGTACAGAGGGAACATGGTCCGGCCCAGTAGGCGAAAGCTTTATAAAAGCCGGCTTTAAAGGCTATTTTTTCATTTCTCAGCATGAGACGCTGGAAATCACGGGTAGGTGGTTCTCCTTCGATCAGCAGAGCCCGGTGATAGGTGGTAAGACGGGTTTCTGTTTCCTTGTAGGTAGGGCTATTAGGGGGACAGCATTTTGTGCCGTAGGAGGAACAGCCCCAGCGGCAGTGATCCGCCACCCAATCGGCGGCGACGATATCTTTGACATCTATTAAGCGCATAGAACGGATTTTCTCGCATTTCAGCAGATCCTGAACTCTATCGGTATCGCTGTAGATGAGCTTGTCTAAGTTGTCCTGCTCAGCGGTGGCGATGGTCATACCCCAAAGGGGGGAAAGCTGGATCAGGGGTGTGGCGGCGAGAGCCATTTCCTTGAGACTGCTTTTAATAGGCTCGAAGGAGGGTTGTTCCTTTCTATTCTGACAGTAGGCTTTAAGGGCGGCTATGGCGCTTTGCGCTGTGTCCATTTCCGCGAAAGTGTCGATAATCACTATATAGCCCTTAGTCTTTAATTTTTTTACTAAATCAGGGGTTAATTCATTGGTGAAGATCAGGTCATATTTATCCTGGTGATTAAAGGTTAGTTCAGGCTGGAACAAGGCGAATTCCTGATTAAGTTCCGGCAAAGCGGTATTGTTGAGGACATTGCCTTTAAGGAGTTCTTGGGGGAAAAAGGCGGCTATTTTTTTAGCCAAATACTTTGGATTCGTAGTTTTGGCCAGCAGGTTGTTAACGGCATTATCCTGGCTTTGAGCCGCAAGGTATTTGGAGCTTACCGGGGTGTTAAAGATATAGCCGTCTTTCATGCCCAGCAGTCCTAATTTTGTCAGAGCCTTTATCAGCAGTTCCGTTGCTTTGAGGTCAAAGCCTAAGTGCTGGCTGAGAGCCTCAATATCTTTTCCTTCTTCCACTGCGGTGAACAGATCTTTTTTTAAGGCTATTTCCAATATCTCGCCGAAGGCGTAGCCGGCGGTGATTTCTTCCAGGTGGCAGAGGTCGTCCCTTTGCAAATCGAAGTTAAACATAAAATCATCTCATTTTTTCATACTTGATTTTTTATTATACTATTTATGTTAGTGTTCTGTCAATTTCCTCCCAGGACAGTATTTTTTATTGGGTATAAAAAAACATTGGTCATATTGTTATCGGGGGAAAAAGTGGTATTATCAGAGGGCTGTAACTCTTGTAATTGAAGTATTTTTATGGTAAAATAAGGGTAAGAAAATTTTAATGGATTTAAAGTGCATAAATAGACGCGGAAAAGGAGGAATTATGCCGGAACAACAGGGAGCATCTTATGATGCCAGTCAGATTCAGGTTTTGGAAGGCCTGGAGGCGGTGCGGGTTCGGCCCAGTATGTATATAGGCAATACTGGCGTTAGGGGTTTGCACCATCTGGTTTATGAGATTGTAGATAATAGTATAGATGAGGCCTTAGCCGGCTTTTGCAATGAAATAACAGTAACCATCCACGAGGATAACAGCGTCACCGTCAGAGATAACGGCCGCGGTATTCCCGTGGATATTCATGAAAAGACAGGCCGTCCCGCGGTGGAGGTTGCTCTTACAGTACTTCATGCCGGCGGCAAATTCGGCGGCGGCGGTTATAAGGTATCCGGTGGTCTTCATGGTGTTGGCATGTCGGTGGTGAATGCTCTTTCCCAGTGGCTGACCGTGAAGGTTTTCCGGGACGGCAAGATATATTGTCAAAGTTACCGCCGTGGTGTGCCTCAGGGTGATTTAAAGGTGATAGGTGAGAGTGAGGAAACAGGTACAGAGATTACTTTTTTGCCTGACGATGAAATTTTTGACGTTGAGTCCATGGCTTTTCAGAAGGATATTTTAGTGCCGAGGATTCGTGAGCTGGCATATCTTAACAAGGGTATTAAGATTCAGGTTTTAGACCAGCGTGACGGTTCTGATCAGGTATTTCACTTTGAGGGTGGTATTTCTGATTTTGTTAAATACATCAACCGCAACAAAGAGCCGCTGCATCCTATTATTTACTATGAGACGAAGAAGGATAATTTTGAGATAGAGTTTGCTATTCAGTATAATGTCAGTTATACTGAGAATCTGTATTCTTACGCAAATAACATTCATACTCATGAAGGCGGAACTCATGAGACAGGCTTCAAGTCTGCTCTTACCAGGGTAGTCAATGATTTTGCCCGGCGCAATAATTTTTTAAAGGAGAAGGATCCTAATTTAAGCGGTGAGGACATCAGGGAAGGCTTGACAGCGGTTCTCAGTGTCAAGGTTATGGAGCCTCAGTTTGAGGGTCAGACAAAGACTAAGTTAGGCAATTCTGAATTCAAGGGTTATGTGGAATCCATGGTCAGTGAGGCCTTAGGCACGTTTTTTGAGGAGAATCCCGGGGTAGGCAAGCAGATCGTGGAGAAAGCCACCCAGGCATACAGAGCCAGGGAAGCGGCGCGAAAAGCTCGGGAGCTGACCAGAAGCACCAACGCTCTGGAGAAGAACAGTATGCCGGGTAAACTGACAGATTGTTCAGATAAGGATCCGCAGAACTGTGAATTGTTCATAGTGGAAGGTGATTCCGCTGGTGGTTCTGCCAAGCAGGGCCGGAATCCCAAGATTCAGGCTGTTTTGCCTTTACGCGGTAAAATCATCAATGTGGAAAAGGCTCGTCTTGACAAGGTTTTGAAGAATGAGGAAATTCGGGCGATGATCACGGCGATGGGCACAGGCATAGGTGATGATTTTGATCTGAGCAAGGCTCGTTACCGCAAGCTTGTAATAATGACAGATGCTGATGTTGACGGTGCTCACATACGCACATTGCTTTTGACTTTCTTTTTCCGGCACATGCGTCAGCTGATAGAGGCTGGTTACGTATATATTGCTCAGCCGCCTCTTTACCGTTTACGCCGGGGCAAAACTTCCCGTTATGTATTTGACGATGCTGAGTTAGAAAAAGTAATGAAGGAGTGGGGCCGGGAAGATAAGATTGAGGTTTCCCGTTTTAAAGGTTTAGGTGAGATGGATCCTCATGAGCTTTGGGAAACGACGATGGATCCAGAGCACCGTTCCATGCAGGTAGTGCGGCTGGAGGATGAAAATATGCTTTTGGCTGATGAAATGTTCACCATTCTCATGGGTGAGAAGGTAGAGCCCCGCCGGGAGTTCATTACTGCCAATGCCCAGTATGTTGACAATCTCGATATCTAAGGAGGAAGGAAGAAAAAATGTCTGAAGAATTAGATTTACATGCTAATATTTCTCCCGTTGATATTGAGGAGGAAATGAAGAAGTCATATATTGACTATGCCATGAGTGTAATTGTCGGCCGTGCTTTGCCTGATGTAAGAGATGGTTTAAAGCCGGTTCATCGCCGCATACTTTACTCCATGTATGAAAACGGCATTACCAATGATAAGCCGCATAAGAAATCCGCTCGTATCGTTGGTGATACCATGGGTAAGTATCATCCTCATGGTGACAGCTCAATTTATGACGCCATGGTGCGTTTAGCTCAGGATTTTAATATACGTTATCCTTTAGTGGACGGTCACGGCAATTTTGGTTCTGTAGACGGTGATTCCGCTGCGGCCATGCGTTATACTGAAGCCCGTTTAGCGAAGATCAGCCTGGAAATGATGGCAGACATCAATAAGGATACTGTAGATTTTGGTCCCAATTATGATGAAAGCGAAAAAGAGCCTTTAGTTTTACCGGCTAAGATTCCGGCGTTGTTAGTTAATGGTTCTTCCGGTATTGCCGTGGGCATGGCGACAAATATCCCGCCGCACAATCTCAGTGAGGTAATCGATGGTTTAGAGGCCATGTTAGACAATGAGGATATCACCATTGCCGAGTTGATGCAGTATATCAAGGGTCCAGATTTTCCTACCTATGGTTCAATCATGGGGAGGAAGGGTATCATTGACGCCTATGAGACTGGTCGTGGCGCGCTGAAGGTTCGTGGCAAGGCTCATGTCGAGGAAATGGATAACGGCAAATCCAGGATTGTCATAACAGAGATCCCCTATCAGGTCAACAAAAAGCATCTGATTGAAAACATTGCGGAGCTGTCCCGGGATCGGCGGATAGATGGTCTTACTGATCTTAGGGACGAAAGTGACAGAAATGGTATGCGTATTGTCATAGAGCTGCGCCGTGACGCAGTGCCCCAGGTCATTCTCAATCAGTTATATAAGCATACCCAGCTGCAGGATAGTTTTGGTATAATCATGTTAGCTTTAGTAGACGGCAAGCCTCAGATCCTCAATTTAAAGCAAGTTTTAGGTGAGTATATCAAACATCAGATTAACGTGGTCACCCGCCGCTGCCGTTATGATCTGCAAAAAGCCAAGGACAGACTGGAAATTGTAGAGGGCTTAAAATTAGCTCTTGACAATATTGATGAGGTCATCCGCATAATCAAGGCTTCCCGTGATAAAAATGTGGCTAAGGAAGGTTTGATGTCAGCTTTTGGTTTTACCCAGCGTCAGGCTCAGCACATTTTAGAAATGCAGCTTCAGCGTCTTACTGGTTTGGAACGTGAGAAGATCGAGGCGGAGTTAAAGGAATTATTAGAAACTATTGCCTGGCTGGAACAGGTTTTAGCCAACAGGCAGATGGTTATAGATATAATTAAGGAGGAACTCCTGCGTATCAAGGAAAAATATGGAGATCAGCGCCGAACCGATATTTTACCCGACGCAAAGGAACTTGATATTGAGGATCTTATCGCTGAGGAAGATATGGTAGTTACCATTACCAAGAGCGGTTATATTAAGCGGATCAATCCCAATGTTTACCGCAGCCAGCGCCGGGGCGGCAAGGGTGTAGCAGGTATGTCCACTAAGGCTGAGGATTATTTGGAAAGCGTATTTATTGCTTCTACCCACGATTATCTGATGGTCTTTACGGAAAAGGGCCGGGTATACCGTCTCAAGGTTCACGAGGTACCGGAATCCAGCCGCACGGCAAAGGGTACAGCCATTATCAATTTGATAAATATCAGCGGTGATGATAAGGTAACAACTATGTTCCCGGTAAGCGATTATAATGACGACCGCTATTTACTCATGGTAACCATCAACGGTTTAGTGAAGAAAACTCCCCTGCGGGAGTATGATTCCAACCGGCAGAATGGTATTATGGGCATAAGCTTAAATGATGATGACAGTCTTTTAGGTGTGCGCCTAATTGAGGAGGGTGATGAAATACTGCTCAGTACCAAACGGGGCTATTCCATACGATTCAATGAAAGTGAGGTACGCAAGGTCAGCCGTGTAAGCAAGGGTGTCCGGGGCATACGTTTAGGGGTTGAGGATATTCTTGTAAGCATGGATGTTATTTCACCTCAGGACACTATGGATCAGTATGTTCTCTGTGTTTCCGAGAACGGTTTCGGCAAACGTACTAAATTAGAGGAATACAGCAAAGTGCACCGCGATGGTAAAGGTATCTATACTTTGAAGGTTACGCCTAAGACTGGTTTAGTGGCTGCTATCAGGGTAGTACATGAAGATCAGGAAGTAATGTTTATCAGTCGTGAGGGAATAGTTATCCGTACCAGTGTTAAGGAGATACCTGTTATTGGCAGAAACACCCAGGGTGTAACGATCATGCGGGTAGAAGGTGACGATACGGTAAAATCCATGGCAATAGTAGTCAATGATGATGACGAGGTAGCCAAGGATAAAGAAAGGAAGAAGTAAAAAACAAAGGGAGAGAGCCGCTCTCGGCGGCGCTCTCTTATAATAAGGAGTGTTTATGAAGAAATTACAGGATTTGGGCATATCCAAGGAGATACTGTTTTATATAACTTTTACTGTTATTTTAGTAGCCGCTATTTTTTACCTTGATTCCATAGCTGGAGCTATAGGTAAAGTTATAAGTGTATTAAAACCGGTGATATACGGTTTGGTTTTTGCCTTTATTCTTAATGTTTTGATGTTGCCTATTGAAAACAGGCTGCTGCGGCCATTGGCGGCAAAAAACAAGGTAGTGGCGGCTATTCGCCGTCCCTTAGCCATTGTTCTTACTTTTTTAGTATTATTTGCTATTTTAGCTTTAGTTTTTCTTTTGGTTTTACCCAGTTTCGTGGAGAGCATAGTATCTCTCGGTTCTTATTTGCCGCAGTATGTCTCAGATTTTACTAAATTTGTTAACAGAGCCCTGGAATACTATGGCTTTTCCGGTTTATCATGGACAGAATGGGCAGACTACGCTTCCCAGGTGCTGCAAAAGCTGGGTACAGCTCTTACCACCACGGTACCTCATATTTTTGATTTAACTGTTAGTGTTACTGGTGGTCTTATTCATTTTGTCTTTGGTTTGGTATTTTCCGTTTATATTTTAGCTCAGAAGGAGAATCTTTGTAAAAAGGCCAAGGCCTTTATGTCGTCGTATTTGCCGTCGAATTTTAATGAAAAGGTTTATTATGTAGCTAATATAACTAATGAAACCTTTAAAAACTTTTTAGGTGGTCAATGTTTGGATTCCCTGTGTTTAGGGACCATAACCTTTATTGTTTTATCTATTATCCAGATGCCTTACGCGTTGGTTATTGCTGTTACTGTAGCGGTTACCAATATGATTCCGATTATTGGTCCTATTTTAGGAACTATTCCCTGTGCCTTTATTATTTTGGTTATCAGTCCTATAAAGGCAGTGATATTGGTTGTTGTCATTATATTGCTCCAAGAGTTTGAGAGCAAACTTATCTATCCTCATATTGTTGGTGGCCGTGTAGGTTTAGATGGCCTTTGGGTACTCATGGCTGTGCTGGTAGGCGGTGGTCTTATGGGTCTTATTGGTATTATTTTCGCGGTTCCCACCTTTGCCGTGATAGGTAAGATTTTAGGAAACGATATGGAAAAACGTCTGGGTTACTGTCCCTGGGTACGCAAGGAAGCCTCTGCTTCTAGTTTTAAGGGATTTAAGCGAAAGGGTAAGTCTAAGGATTAAAGTAGGTGTATTTTTGCGTTTTTTCCCAAAAGGCGTTATTTTCCCTTGCCAGGAATGTCTGAATGGAGTATCATATAAGAAATTAAATCTGGGAGGAGACATGACCAATGAAATTACAAGAATACTTTTTGCTGCCTGGTCCCACCAATGTGCCAAATAATGTTTTAAGAGCCATGGCGGCGCCTATGATAAATCATCGCGGTCCCGAGTTTAAAACAATACTGGAAGAAGTTACGGAACAGACCAAAGAAGTATTCAAAACCAAGGGTAATGTCTTTACTCTTACTACTTCAGGTACTGGTGGTTTAGAGGCGGCGGTGGTAAATTTTATCAATCCCGGTGATAAAGTTATAGTTGCCTCTATTGGTAATTTTGGTGAACGTTTCCGCAATATAGCCCAGGAATACGATGCTGATGTGGAATTCATAGATTTTGGCTGGGGTAATGCTTTAGATCCTCAGGTCATTGCCCAGCGTTTAGCTGCTGATAAAAATCAGGAAATTAAGGCTGTTCTTTGTCAGCATAATGAGACTTCTACGGCGATAGTAAATCCCATTAAAGAATTAGGCGCTGTGATGAAAGATCATCCCGCTCTTCTCATTGTTGATACCGTCAGTGGTTTAGGGGCGGCTCCCTTTGCCATGGATGACTGGGGTGTTGATGTAGCCATAGCTGGTTCACAAAAGGCTTTCATGTCCCCGCCGGGTTTGGCCTTTGTGGCGGTGAATGACAGAGCCATGGCTGTGGCCAGGGAAACAAAGAATCGTAAATTTTATTTTGATCTTTTAGCTGCAGAGGATATGTTGAAGAAGGGACAAACTCCCTATACTCCCGCTATTTCCGTGATTTACGCGGTCCATGAGGCATTGAAGTATTTCAAGGAAGTGGGTGTAGACGCCATAGTAGCTGATCATTACAGGAACCGTGATTTAGTCAGGGTAGGTGTTCAGGCTATGGGTTTAAATACCCCGGTACCGCCGGAAATAGCTTCTCCCGCAGTGACTCTGGTAGAATGTCCAGAGGGAATTGATCCAGGTGCTTTACGGAGTTTGATGTTGAGCAAATATAATGTGGTCATTGCCGGGGGTCAGGGCAAATTTGCCGGCAATACTTTCCGGATAGGCCATTTAGGTGCTGTTCAGGCCATGGATCTTATTGCCGTGATGGCAAGTTTAGAATTGGCCTTACATGAATTAGGCGCCAAGGTGGAGATAGGCTCAGGTGTCAAGGCTATGGAATATGCTCTTTTGGGAAAATAAGAGTATGGCGTAAGTTTCAAGGCAGGAAGCTTTTTTGATTTAACCTTGAGACAGAGTTTTTATTTTCAGCCGGCGTTGGTTGTTTAAGGGTAAGCTAAAAAAGCGCTCCCAGGTTTCCCTGGGGGCGGATTTTATATTAGGAAAGAGGAAAATAAGATGTCTGATAAAGATGGAGCGGCTTTAAACCGTCTTTTAGGAATAATGTCGGAGTTAAGGAGTGACCATGGTTGTCCCTGGGATAAGGAGCAGGATCATAAATCGCTGCGTAAATATTTAATCGAGGAGACCTATGAAGTCATAGACGCCATAGATAAAGACGATGATGAGCTTTTAACCGAGGAATTGGGAGATCTTCTTTTGCAGGTAGTGTTCCATGCCGAGCTTGGCAAGGAGCGGGGAGCTTTTACCTTTGCCGATGTGGCTGAGGGTGTCAGTGATAAGATGGTACGCCGTCATCCTCATGTTTTTGGTGCTGATCATTGTGATACTTCTGATGAGGTTTTGGATCGCTGGTCGGAAATCAAGGATGAGGAAAAGAGTGCCAAAGGCAAGGAGGAGCGTCGTTTGGATCTGCCTAAAGGTTTCCCGGCGCTGTATCGTTCTCAGAAGATCCAGAAGAAGGCGGCGGAAGTTGGTTTTGACTGGGATGAGGATTCTCAGGTCAGAGCCAAGGTAGAGGAGGAGCTGTCTGAATTTGCCCAGGCTTTGAAGGGCGATGGTAATCCCCAGGAAGAGTTAGGAGATCTTCTTTTTGCGGTAGTAAATTGGAGCCGCTTTAACCATATCGATGCTGAAGAGGCTTTAAGGGAAGCTAATGAAAAATTCATTTCCCGTTTTTACGCTATGGAGGATATGATGGCGGCAGATGGCAAGGAAATCAGTGAGCTGACTTTAGGGGAAATGGATGTATATTGGGAAAGAGTGAAAGAGGAGCGAAAGAAATGAGACTGGATAAATATTTAAAAGTCAGCCGTCTGATCAAAAGGCGTACCGTGGCTAAGGAGGTATGTGACGCTGGTCGTATTGAGGTCAATGGCCGTCCGGCCAAGGCTGGTCATGACGTGGCGGTAGGTGATGAGATAATGATAGCCTTAGGCCGCCGTCGTTTAAAGGTACGGGTGACAGAGGCCAAGGAGACAGTACGGGCAGAGGCGGCTTCATCTCTTTACGAGATCATAGAGGATATTAAGATTCCCGAGGAACCTCTTTTCTGAGGAGGTACTGGTTTTTTGGGATTTGCTATAATATTAAGAATGAGTTAACGGCATAGTATGAGAGCTATGCCGTTATTATTTTAGATTCCCAGTTTAAGTTTTTTGAGATCCCCATAAGGGATATCCTTGGCATTAGGCGGTATTTTCAGAAGTATCGGCAGACCGGTCAGCTCTTGGATCATAAAGGCGTTATCCTGATGGACTATATTTTTCTCTTCATAATTGTTAAGGATAAAGCCAGCTGTTTCGAGACCCAGATTTTGAGCATAGGCAGCGGAGAGGGCGGCGGCGTTGATGGCTCCTACCCGGCAGGGTACAGTTATGGCTATGGGCAGGCCTGTCATTTTAATGATATCCGTCAGCATTATTTTTGCTTTATCGTCGTAGCGGAGAGGGCAGATGAGTCCGCCGCTGCCCTCAGCGATGAGGCAGTCATATTTTGCTGTCAGCTGCTGCCAGACTATTTCTACCTGGCCTTTTCTTAAGGCTTTATCTTCCAGTTTAGCGGCTAAGTGAGGTGATACTGCTTCACGGTAGATAAAGGGGACGTATGTTTCTGGTTTTCCCTGAAGTCCGCAGGTTTTGATAACATAAGCGGCGTCGTTGAGTCCTTGTTCAGCGCCGCTGAGGGCGGCTTTAAAATAGCCAGCCTTTATATGTTGTTGTCTCAGGCTCTTGATAATGAGAGCGGTTATGTAAGTTTTGCCTATTTCCGTGTCAGTACCGGTAATGAACAATCCGTTAGTCATGGCAGTTTACCTCAAAGCCTAAAGATTTTATTATTTTTAAGTCTGTTGCTGTTGATATTCCGGCGGTAGTGAGCATATCCCCGGAAATAGCGGCATTGGCGCCGCTTTTTAGCAGCAGTGTTCCTTTATCTTCCAGAGAGCCTCTGCCTCCGGCCAGGCGCAGGTAGGCGTCGGGCAGGATAAAGCGGGCAACTGCCATAGTCCGGCGTATTTCCTCGTAGTTGAGGGGTGGCTGGTTTGCCAGGGGTGTGCCTTTAATAGGCGTTAAAATATTAATGGGCACTGATTTTACACCTAATTTCCGGAGGGTGAGGCATAGATCTATTCTATCTTCGGGTTTTTCCCCCATGCCGATAATCCCGCCGCTGCAAATAGTCAGCCCTTGGGCCTGGGCGGCTTTTATAGCTTTGATTTTACTTTCATATTTGTGGGTTTGGCAAATCAGGGGAAAGAAATTGGCTGACGTCTCCAGATTATTATGGCATCGTTCCATGCCGGCTTCTTTTAAGAGGCGGAAGTCCTGATAGTCCAGGAGACCCAGGGAGCCGCAGAGACGTAAATTAGTTTTAGTTTTAAGGAGGTTGTATACTTCCGCCAGGTAACTGATCTCATTTTTATTGAGTTTTTGTCCTGAGGTTACTATGGAGTACCGTTTTATTCCTTCTTTTTCCCTTTGTATAGCGTCGGAAAGAATCATTTCCTTGGTTAAAAGGGGCTGTATTTTAGTATTGGTATTATAGCGGCGTGATTGGGCGCAGAATTTGCAATCCTCACCACAGCCGCCGCTTTTGCCGTTGATTATGGCGCAGATATCGAAGGATGACCCCAGTAAAGTGGTTCTTATTTCCTGAGCCGCGTCGGCTAATTCCTGGATCTGGCAGTGCCAGAGGCCAAGAGCCTCCTTTTTATCTATATTTTTACCTGCGTAAATTTTTTCTTTTAATTTTATTAGCAATTTATCCATGGTTGACATTTACCTTTTCCAATCTGGCGGCGGTGAGAGCGGCTAAAAAGCAGAGTAGGAGATCCCCTGGTATATCCAGGGGAAAAGCTGATAGGAAAACCAGCCACATAGGCACGGCGTCGCCGGTATAGTAATTTAGAATGAGATATTTATAGCCCAGCCCCACAGTATACGTGATGAAAAAACCTAATAAGGCGGCGGTCAAATAGCGGCGAAAGTTTTTTTCACCTTGTCTCTGACAGAAGAAGCCTACACTAAAGCTGGTTAAGATAAAGGCCAGTAAAAAACCGAAGCTGGGTCTGAGTACATAGCCTATGCCGCCGCCGGCGGCAAAAACAGGCAGTCCTGTCAAGCCCATAATCAGGTAAATGGTAACGGCTAAGGTGCCGAAAGCTGGTCCTAAAAGCATCCCGCTGAGGAGAACGAATAAAAATTGCAGGGTAAAATAATCGAAATAGGGTACTGGTATTTTAATAAAAGCTCCTAACGTTATTAGGGCGACAAAAAGGGCGCATTGGGCCATAGCGGGTAATTTTTTTTGCTGTAAGTTAAAGTTAGTTGTCGGCAAAGGAAATCTCACTTTCTAAAGATATTTTACCTGGCCTAAGCCGTTTTTCTCCTTGTTGGGTTTTTATGATGAGTTCTCCCAGGCTGTTTATATCTTTAATTAGAACTTTTATGTTATGATTATCTATGTTTAAGAATATTTCTCTCCCTAAAAGCAGGGAATATTGTTTATAGCTGTCAATTAACTCTTCAGTGGAATAATGATTGGTTATATGTTCTAAAGTTTCCGCTATCTCGGCTATAAGCTGGTTTTTTGACACCCCTTGGGGGTACAGTGACTGAGCTTGTTTTTGTAGATCCGAAGGAAAATCCTCTGCCGCGCTGGTAAGATTCAGTCCCCAGCCTATAATGAGGGCTTCCAGAGCGCCGCTCTCACATTCTCCGATAGCTTCAGTGAGTATGCCTCCTGCTTTTTTCTGGCCGCAGAAAATATCATTGAGCCATTTTATGCTTGGTTTTTCCGGTGTATATTTTTCCAGGCACTGGCAGGCGGCGACAGCGGCGGCGATGGTGAAGAGATGGGCTTCCCAAAACTTTGTCTGCGGCCGCAGGATCAGACTCATATAGATTCCTTTATCTAAAGGGGAGAAAAAGCTTTTACCATATCTCCCTCTGCCGGCTTTTTGTTCTCTGGCTGCTATGATAGTGCCTGAGGCGGCGCCTTGAAGAGCCATTTCCTTAGCTGTGGTATTAGTGGAGAGCAGTGATTTTTCTACTCTGATTCCTCTTGTCTTTTCTTCTCTTTGGAGATAAGCGGCAATTCCCGGGGCGGAGATTATATCGTTTTCCAAAGATAAGCTATAGCCCTTATTGGGTACGGCGGTGATTTTATAACCTTCTTTTTCCAGATTCTTGACACCTTTCCAGACAGCGGCTCGGGATACACCTAATTTTTCACCAATGGTTTGACCGGAGATAGCTTTACCCCGGTATTGCTCCAAGATAGTTAAAATATCGTTTTGTAAGGACATATTTTTTCTCCTATATATTTGCCAAATTATAGCATGAAAAAAAAGAAATGTAAACCAAAATATGATTTATGGTTTACATTTCCCTGGTGTTATTTTAGTTATAAATTTTAATCGATAAACATTCTGTCTAAGCGCATGATGATAGCGGTGATTTCGGCTCTGGTGGCTGTTCCTTGCGGATCGAAGGTGCCGTCGGTACGTCCTAAGATTATGCCGGCTTTTTGAGCCGTCATAACAGCATCTTTAGCGTAGGCGCTTATTTTATTTTCGTCTTTAAAGGTTGTAGTAGCGGAGGTATTGGCAAGATTGATATTGAAAGTTTTGGCGTAGTTAGCAATGATAACGCACGCCTGCTCTCTGGTGATATAGGCGTTAGGGGCGAATTTGTTGTTGCCTATGCCTTGTACGATGCCTTTAGCCTGGGCCCAGGCCACGGGTCCGGAATACCAGGTATCAGCAGGTACATCACTGAAGTTTACTTCGTAATTGTCAGTATCGTTGACTTCTATCATACGGGAGAGTATGGTGACAAACATGGCTCTGGTAGTTTTTCCCTGAGGAGAGAAAGAGACGTTGCTGATGCCCTCAATATAGTTATTGTCATAGGCCTGAGCCAGATCACTGAAGTACCAGTCATTATCTTTTACATCGTTAAAGGGACATTCCCAGACAGAGTACTGGAAGTTTGAGGTAGCGCTTTTGGAGCCGCCTGAGCCTACGGCTATAGCTTTGATTATCATGGAGTGGTTTACTGTAATGCCGTTATTATAGCGAGAGGAAGAAGTGGTAGGTTCCGTACCGTTAGTGGTATAGTAGATGGCAGCTCCTGAGGTACTGGAGGAGAGTTTTACCGTGGAGCCGTAGGCTATTACAGTATTGGAAGGCAGGTTAGAGGTGGGAGCTACTGTTGAGGAGATAGTGATGGTTTCACCGGCGTAGAAGCTATTAGTCATCCCGCTTTTTACCGCTATAGCTTTTACAGTAGTAGTTGAGTAGATAGTGAAGGCGCCGGTATATTTTTTCGAGGCGGTGGTAGGTGTTGAGCCGTCGGTGGTATAATAGATAGTGGCGCCAGAGGTAGCGCAGGTAATGGTGACGTTTTTACCGCCGCTGACGTCTTTAGTGGTGATGACAGGTGTAGCCACGGTTTCGCTGGAAACGCCGTCAGAGAGTATGTAAATATAGCCTAAGAAATTTTTATAGGAGTATAGTTCGCTGGGTTTTCCTGTTTTTGTTTGAAAGAGGGTCCCGCCGTAATGGGATTCAGAGATGGTGATAGTACCGTCATTGTTGATTTTTTCAACTACCGCCACGTGGCCTTTATTGTGACTGCTGTCATTGGCCCAGACGGCGATAGCGCCTAATTTAGGTGTTTGTCCATAGGGATAGTAACCGCCGCTGACGTTATAATCGTACCATTTTCCGGCGTTGCCGGTACAGAGAGAGGGAGCCTTTCCCAGTATTTCATAGGCTCTGCCGTAGGCGTAGGCGGTACAGTTGGGCATACCGTAGCCGGAGGCATAAAATATGTTTTTATTACTGTAGTAATAAGAGTTTGTAGATTCCGGAGCTGAGAGCCGGGGCGAATATATGGTGGCGCTTAAAAGAGCCTTTAAGGAAGAGTTTAAGTCTCTATTATTGTCAACACCGTTATCTGCTGTTTTTTCCAGAGAGCCTGTATCCTGCTGGAAAAGATAGATTCCGTCGTCATTGAAAATATTGATATCTCCATTACTTTTTAAGGCGAATTGCCAGGCTCCTTTTAAGGCGGCAATCTGTTGGTCCTCACACCAAACAGCATCGTCTAAGAGATAGTAGAGAGTGTTATCCTTAAGGGCGAAGGATAAGATGTCTCCTTTAAGAAAAGCGATTGTCTTTTCCTCGCCATTAGTGAGGTTATAAGCTATAACTTCCGTATTTTCTCCCTGCTCTATAGCGAAGTAGAGGGTATCATCATAGCCGGCCAGAGATTTTACCTGGTAATCCGTTAATATTTCCCTATCGCCGCCGATCTGGCTTTCTCCCTGTACTAAGCCATTTTCGCCAATGCTGTAAATTACGTTATTCAAGGTAATTTCATTACCGCTGTTCGCTATTGCCGGTCCATTTTCATAATCAGGTTCTTCCGCCGCCAAAGCTGGCACTGTCCAGAGGCAAAAAGCACAAAGAAGAACCAGCAAAGCAGTACAGATTCTCACAAATCCCCTTGATCCCCAAATAGGAGAATATTTCATGGCAGTTTCCTCTTTTCTTTTTATATTTATATATTAATGGGTATAGATATTAACATTTTATACTAAAAAGGTAAAATTTTCAAGGGCATTTACTGATAATAGGAAAAACCTTGTGACTTCTTTCCGGTCTTTCCCTGTTATGTGCTGGCAAATCCTTTGGCGGTGAATAAATGTATATCAGACCGATACTAACTAGCTGTGAATAAAAATAGGTGATTTTCTTCTAAGATCTTGACATTTAAGGGAAGCAGTTGCTATAATTTATATATTGTAGTCAGTGATGCTGATTTGTATAGAAACAGTAAAATTGTTAATGGACAATTATATTGTCCTGAAAGCATATGTATAGAGCCGTAAAAACTAAAGATGCAGTTATTTTTGGAGGCATAGCTCAGTTGGTTAGAGTACCTGCCTCACATGCAGG
>CAWVFN010000084.1:0-25011 GCA_963928475.1 Bacillota bacterium | reverse complement strand
GTGTTTATCGCAATATTCAAAAGGTTATTCAATTTTTACTGGTAGGTAATATCGCGGAGATGCTGACATTATTTATCGCGACAATTTTAAACTGGCAGTCTCCTCTTTTGGCTGTACATATTTTGTGGGTTAATCTGGCAACAGCCACTTTGCCGGCTTTAGCTTTAGGCATCGATCCAGCCAGTAAAAATATTATGAAGCATCAGCCAGTTAAATTAGGTACTTTATTTGAACGCGATTTGATACAACGTGTCATTACCCAAGGTATGTTTGTAGCGGCTATGACAATTTCGGCTTATTGGCTTGGAACCTGGCTGGATGGTCATACTACAGGTCAAACCATGGCCTTTGCTGTATTAGCCTTATCTCAGTTGCTGCGTTCCTTTAATCAGCGTTCTAATACTGAGCCGATTTGGGTAAGGGCTGAGGGAATCAATCCTTGGCTGATAGCATCCTTTGTCGTTTCCGCTTTATTATTAGCTTGTATCCTCTTTATCCCTGCTTTACGAAATATTTTCCAGTTTACTTTATTAGGGGGTACAGAATGGCTTATTGTTCTGGGCTTGTCACTATTATCCATAGTCCAGGTAGAATTAGTGAAGCTATGCAAGGGTCTCGGCATATTTGCCAAAAGCTAATTATTAAAGATATGCTCAGAGACATAAGTTTTTGTAGAAGGAAACTTATATAAAGTTATACCGCCTCCTGAATTTAGATATATACAGGAGGCGGTAGTGTTTTAAATAAGGCAGATACTCTTAAGGATTTATTAATGGGTATGACTGTTTGTCACAAATATTTAAGACTTGTTTTGGCTCAGAGATAAGATTTTTGCTTCTAATTCAGCTATTCGTTTATAAGCTTTCTGCAGCATATGGGTATTAAGTGCTATTATTTCGCTGTAGTTAAGGGAATATTTATCATCATCTTTCACTATACCGCCAAAATCATTTAAGGTTAAATTGGCATCCAGCAAGCTTTTTTCGATATCTTGGGCTATAAATCCAAGGTGATATTTATTATCTTCATCGTTGTTAAACTTAAATTGTGTGGGCTTAAGAGCGGTAAAAATATCTTCATATTTTTCTAAATCATATTCTATATTCTTTTTAGCGTTTCGGTCCGAGGTTTGAACCGTACCGTTCTGAGCGTAAAGGCAGCGCCAGGGTACTGATGATGTTCCCAGTTGTGTGATGGCGGATTGGCCACTTTCTGGGGACCAGCTGGTGTAGCTGCCTGAGACGTAATAGCGAATAGAAGTGCCTGTGCGGCTAAAGATATTCAGCTCTCCGCCTGGTTTAGCTTCAAGCCTGATGGAATAATTGGGGCTTTCATCTGTTTCCGCGGAATACATATCTACATAACGTCCAATGCTCATAACGCCGTCAGCTCTTACATATGGCAGCGCTCTAAAGTTTCTGCCGCTGAACTGTAAAGGAAATTCACCTACCAAATGCCAGCCTGTCCAGGATGAATTTGGATAAATATTATAATATCTGTTGTTGGTTATCATGTTGGTAACGACTACATATTGCCATTGATAATTATAATTTGTTACATCGGCGAAGCCGACGAAGGGAGTTTCCGGCAGATTTGTGGTACCTGATATATCACTTGATAAACCATATCTGCCGGTGACTAAGGATCTATTTAAAGGATTAGTTATTACATTATCATATAAATCCTCTCCCAAACCGTAGCCAGAGGGTGCTACTCCCAGATTTATCCTGGCGTCAGCAGCATTATTGGAGTTTGTGCCGCCGCGTTCTATAGCTAAAACACCGTTGGTTATGTCCGAGGCGCTGTGCTTATGATCTTTTCCCGCTTTATTGTTCCAGGCTGCTCGTTCACCTTCTCCTATATGTTTTTCCTGGTCATTATTATGGGTTGCCTGATTCGTGTCTTGCTGTTCTAAAGCCTTGAGTTTTGTATCGATAGTATCCCAATTACTATTTAGAGCAGTAATGTCAGGCGGCGCATCAGTTAGTTCTGGTTTTTTTAGTTGGTAGTTTGTGGTTTGTTCCATTTTTTTCCTCCTTACGCTATACCTTCTGCTGTATAGGCAGATTTTTATTAGGGTCATTGAGATTTCTTGTCTAAATTATCTCTAAAAAAAACGGGTAAAACCGGCATTTTTGATAAATTTATTTAATTGTCTATTTTGTAGGATTAATTAAGATAAGATTAATAATTTAAGGATTTTTAGATATTTTGTTGAAAGAAAAGAAATAATATTGTATAATGTTATCTGCTTACTGGGTATAAAATAATAATGTAGGTGTATGTTTATGACAATCAACAGTGCTATGAAGCGAGAAAAGAAAAGAAAGAGCAGAAGAAAAAAACGTATATTGATAGTCCTGCTGTTAATTTTTTTATTTATAGTAGGTTTTTGTGTTGGTTCATTCTTTTATGTATTTGGCAGTCTTACCACTACAGACTTGCCTACAGATAACGCTAGTCTTGGTGTTTCAGAAGAAACTCAGGATTATTCCGCTCAGTCCGGCGTTACTAATATAGCTTTATTTGGTGTGGATGCCAGGGATGATAGTGACAGCGGCCGTTCTGACGCTATTATGGTTATGTCCGTAAATGGCGATTCAGGAGAAATAAAGATGATTTCCCTCCTGCGTGACAGTAAAGTCAGCATAGAAGGTCATGGTGAAACAAAACTGAATCATGCCTATTCTTACGGTGGTCCATCATTGGCTATAAAAACTATTAATCAAAATTTTGACTTGGATATTAAGGAATATGTAACAGTTAACTTTAGTCAGCTGGCGGATATCGTTGACGCCGTGGATGGGGTAAATATCACACTTACACCGGCGGAGGTTGAATCCGCTAACAGCAATATTAGAATGGATGCTCCTGATTGTCCTGATATTACTGGCTCCGGAGAGTTGCTGCTCAATGGCGATCAAGCTGTGGCTTATGCCAGAATCAGAAATATTGACAGTGATAACGCCAGAGCGGACAGGCAGAAGGTAGTATTGTCAGCTATTTTAATGAAGGTTAAGGAAATGCCTAAAAGCAGCTATCCTGGTTTTATCAGGGATTTTCTCTCCATCGTGGAAACGTCGCTGAGTTATGGTGATTTATTTAGTTTGTCACCCATTATGCTTAAGGGAGATCTCAATATAGAACAGTATAATGTTCCCGATGAGAATGATAATCCCTGGGGTGGTATAGATAGTGATGGCGTATGGTATTGGATCTATGATTTAGATGCCGCTGCTCAGAGGATACATAATATTATTTATGAATGAGATGATATAGTATTAATTTTTTAGTCGGCGATTTCGCCTTATAGTGTTAGGTGATTTTTTCGGAGATTATTATTATGAGCTTGTTATCCGTAGAAAGTCCTTTGTTTTCTAACAAGAGGGATGAAATCAATAAATTCACTGCTTCAGTGGCTAAAGAGCATCAATTGCTCCATAGCCGGGAGTTGCCGATGACAGGCTGGGTAGACTATCCTGTTACGATTCCAGCTGAAGTTGTGAGCCGTATCAAGGAAGAAGCCGCCAATGTGAGGCAGATAGCTAACACTATGGTGGTAATAGGCATCGGTGGTTCATTTTTAGGCGCTAAAGCCTGCTGTGATTTATTGCGGTACGAACCAAGAGAAGATGGTGTAAAGGTAGTTTTCGCTGGCTGGAACTTAAGCGATGAATATCACGCTGAGTTATTGCGGCAAATTTCCGATGACGATGTGGTTTTATGTGTGGTATCTAAGTCTGGTTCCACTGTTGAGACTTCCATGGCTTTTAATCTTTTTAAAGACCATTTGATGAGAAAATATGGTGAGTCTTATAGAGACAGAATTTATGCCATTACCGATGAAAAAGAGGGCTTATTGCGGCTGGAGGCTGAGGAGAATGGTTATAAATTATTTGGCATTGATGAAAATATAGGCGGTAGGTACAGCATTCTTACGGTCGTTGGTCTTTTTCCCATTGCGGTTCAGGGCTATGATATTGAAAAATTGATTTCTGGTGCCCGCCGGGCTTATAATGATTTAAATACTGAGATATTAGCTGATAACCTATGTTATCAGTATGCGGTATTGCGCCATATTCTTTTTGAGGAAGGCCGTTATGTGGAAGCTTTTTCAGTTATGGCACCTCATTTATATGTATTCAGTGAATGGCTGAAGCAGTTATTCGCTGAAAGTGAGGGAAAGAACAAACGTGGCGTTTTGCCCTTTTCTGTAAGGTATAGTACAGATCTTCATTCTGTTGGCCAATTTTTGGAAGAGGGACATCCTATTTGTTTTGAAAGCATTTTAGAATTGCCTTATGGTCATAGCCGTCTGCCGGCTTCTTATGAGAATAAGACTTACAAGGAACTGAGTAAAATAGTTTGTGATGCTGTTTATAAGGTGCGTCAGGAAAATAATACACCGATCTTTCGTTTCAGCTTTAAGGAACCTTTAGTGGAGTCCTGTGGCTATGCTCTTTACTTTTTTGAGAAAGCCTGTGCCATGTGCTGTCTTTTACAGGGAATTGATCCTTTTGACCAGCCTGGCGTGGAAATTTATAAAGCTGAAATGCTTAGATTGTTAAAGGAAGAATAATAAATGGATTACAGTTATTTATCTTTTGGCACCGCTGGCATAAGGGGCATAATGGGTGATGGTCCCGGGGAAATAAATAAGGAAACCGTGGCGGTTATCAGCCACGGTTTAGCCCAAGTATGGCGTAAAAAATATGACGGCGGTACAGTCGTCTTTTGTTATGATAGCCGTCATAATGGCAAAGTCTTTGCGGAATGTGCCGCCGGCGTACTAAGTGACTATGGCTTTAGCTGTTACGTAAGTGAGGAACCTGCCCCAACGCCATTTTTATCCTATGCGGTAAAAACTATGAAGGCTGTCGGCGGTGTTAATATAACAGCCTCCCATAACCCCAAGGAATATACGGGCTATAAAGTTTACGGCGCTGATGGTATTCAAATTGACGTGGCTGCCGCCGAGGAAGTACAAGACTCTATTTGGTCCTTAACTGAGGCCCCCTTGTCGGAGAAGCTTTCTTTTTCTCCTATTCCTTCTGATGTCTATGATTCTTATATTGATACTATAATAGCAAATAATAATCTTGATGATTTTGACTTTTATGGTTTTAGAGCTTCTTTCACACCTCTTTGCGGCAGTTCAGGCTCGTTGATGCGGCAGTTAGCAGCTAAAGCCTCACTGCCTTTGGATTTTGTGGAAACAGAAATGAAGCCTAACGGAGATTTTCCTGATTTGCCTACTCCTAATCCAGATGACGCCGGCGTATTTGCTAAGTCATTAAGTGGCGGCGGTCAGACTCTTTTACTGGCTAATGATCCCGATGGTGACAGACTGGGAGCCATGATTAGGACGGCAACAGGCTGTAGGCTGCTAAGCGGCAATGAAATCGGTATTTTGCTTTTATGGTATCTCTTGGAGAACAGCGATAATTTACAGTCAAAGTATATAGTTAAATCTATTGTGTCTACGGAGTTTGTGGAAAGATTAGCCGCTGCTTATGGTGTGAGCGTAAAAAATGTATTAGTAGGTTTTCGCTATATAGCTCAGAAGGCTAAAGCTGATCCAGATTCCTTTCTTTTTGGCTTTGAGGAGAGCGGCGGTTATTTAGCACATTCTCATGCTGGTGATAAAGATGGTATTGAGGCGGCATGCCTCTTGCTGAAAGCCGCGGCTCAATGCTATAGGCGCGGTTTGACCTTGGAAGATGTTTTAAATGAACTTTATAGTGAATATGGTAAAATTGATAATCATACCCTAACAATAGATATTCCCCTCTCTGACTCTAAAAAGATAATGGCGGCTTTACGTGATAAAAGACCTGGGAAATTAGGTGGTAGGAAAATTATTGATTTTCAGGATTACGCTGTCCGTGACGATGAACTAAAAGGTGAGCTAATATCTATGTCAACGGAATCTTATAAAGTTATTTTACGGCCTTCAGGTACGGAGCCTAAGATGAAAGTTTATATTACGGCTTATACTGATTCCTGCTGTGCTGAAGCCGATATCCGGGAAATGGTGCGGCTTTTGTTAGACAAGACTGATTAGTGATATAATATTTATAAAGAAATAAGTTAAAGGAGATTGACAGGTGAAAGGTATAGTTTTAGCTGGCGGTGCCGGTACTCGTTTATATCCCTCGACTTTAGCCGTATCTAAGCAGATCCTTACGGTATATGATAAACCCATGATATATTATCCCTTGTCTACGTTGATGCTGGCGGATATTCGGGAAATTCTCATAATCTCAACCCCTCGGGATCTGCCTGTTTACCGTGAGTTATTCGGTGACGGTTCTCAGCTTGGCTTAGATATTCAGTATGCTGAACAAGCCCGTCCCCGTGGTTTGGCTGACGCTTTTATAGTGGGGGAAGATTTTATTGGCAGGGATAACGTCTGCCTTGTTTTAGGTGATAATATTTTTTACGGCTATAGTTTTAGCGAGCGTCTGCGTAATGCTGCCGCCAGGCAAAAGGGCGCGACAATTTTTGGTTATCATGTTAACAATCCCAAGGATTTTGGGGTAGTGGAATATGATAAGGACTGGAATGTTCTTTCTATTGAGGAAAAGCCGGAGCATCCAAAGTCCAATTACGCTGTTCCTGGCTTATATTTTTATGATAACGATGTCATAGAAATAGCTAAAAATGTGAAGCCTTCAGCCCGGGGTGAAATAGAGATAACCTCTGTTAACAACGCTTATTTAGAAAGAGGCGACTTAAAAGTGGAACTCTTTGGCCGCGGCATGGCTTGGCTGGATACCGGGACCCATCGTTCCATGTTGGATGCTGCTAATTTTATTGAAGCTGTGCAGAGCAGACAAGGTCTGTATATAGCTTGTTTAGAGGAAATAGCATATGACCGTGGTTTTATCGACAGAGAACAGCTTATTGCTCAGGGAGAAAAACTGAAGGCCAGTGATTATGGTCAGTATCTACTGAAAATAGCGGCACGGAAGGATTGAGATATTTTATGAATATCCTAATAACAGGAGCTAAAGGTCAGCTTGGCTCTGAGCTTATAGATATTTTAGCGGCAGGGAAAAGTGATTTAGGAGAAATACCGCTTCAATATCAGGGTTGTGATATTACGGCGGTAGATATTGACACCGCTGACATCGCTGATTATTCCGTTGTGGAAAAATTGATGTTAAAGGTCAAACCGGATATTGTCTTTAATTGCGCCGCTATGACTAATGTTGACGGCTGTGAGACAGATTATGAAGCGGCTTTAAAAGGCAATGCTGTAGGTCCCAGGAACTTGGCGGTGGTTGCTGATAGGATCGGGGCCAAACTTGTACATATATCCACAGATTATGTCTTTCCTGGTGATGGAGATAAGCCCTATATGGAGTGGGACAGATGTGATCCCCAAACTGTTTACGGTAAATCCAAGCTTTTGGGAGAAAAATATGTGGCTCAGTTTTGTCGCCGTTATTTTATTGTTAGGACAGCTTGGCTGTATGGTAAAACTGGCAAAAATTTTGTGCGTACAATGCTCTCTTTAGGGGAAAAATTGTCTGAGGTTAAGGTAGTCAATGATCAGGTAGGCAATCCTACCAATGCTAATGATTTGGCTCATCAGATACTGAAACTCTCTTTGAGTGAAGAATATGGTGTATATCACTGCAGTGGTTCAGGTCAGTGCAGCTGGTGTGAGTTGGCCGCCGCCGTAATGAGCGAGGCTAAATTATCATGCCAGGTAGTGGCTTGTACCTCAGAAGAATATCCAAGTAAGACACCACGGCCGAAATTTTCAGCTTTGGATAATTTAACGTTAAACTTAGTAACAGGTCAGTCTACTCGCCCTTGGCGGGAGGCTTTAAATAGTTATATTTTAGATATTAAGGGAGAAAAATAAGATGAAGACATATTTGGTAACTGGCGGGGCCGGCTTTATCGGCTCCAATTTCATTATCTATATGCTGAAAAAATATGAAGATATCAGGATAGTGAATTATGATAAATTGACCTATGCTGGTAATTTGGAAAATTTGTCGTCTGTTGAGAATGACAGCCGTTATAGTTTTATTCAGGGAGATATCTGTGACAGTGAGGCTGTGTCCAAGGTTTTTTCTCAATACGACATAGATTATGTAGTGAATTTTGCCGCTGAGAGCCATGTGGACAGAAGTATAGCTGAACCGGATATCTTTGCCAAGACTAATGTTTTAGGCACAGTTAATATGTTGAATCAGGCAAAGTCAGCCTGGGAGCTTGGTGATGATACTTACAAGGAAGGCGTAAAGTATCTGCAGGTATCCACAGATGAAGTCTATGGTTCCTTAGGAGAAACTGGATTCTTTACGGAAACCACGCCTTTAGATCCTCATAGTCCTTATTCCGCCAGTAAAGCGGCGGCGGACTTCTTCGTTAAAGCCTATGGTGATACTTACAAGATGCCGATAAATATTACTCGTTGTTCCAATAATTATGGTCCATATCAGTTTCCGGAGAAATTGATTCCCCTGATTATGAATAATGCCTTACAGCATAAAGATTTACCGGTATACGGTGATGGTATGCAAATTCGTGACTGGCTTTACGTAGAAGATCACTGTAAGGCCATAGATATGGTGATTAACGGCGGTGTTCCCGGCGAAGTCTATAATATTGGCGGTCACAACGAGAGAGCCAATATTGTTATAGTCAATACCATTATTGAATATATTAAGAACAATGTTGACGCCAGTGTGGGATCTCATTTAATTAAGCATGTAGCGGACAGAAAAGGTCATGACCGTCGTTATGGTATAGATCCCGCTAAAATTAAGGGAGCTTTAGGCTGGTATCCGGAAACACCATTCGAAGAAGGTATTAAATTGACCCTTAAATGGTATTTAGATAATAAAGATTGGTTGGCTGGCGTTACCAGTGGTGCCTATCTGGACTATTACAAAAAAATGTACGATAATAAATAAGCAGGGATATAATTATGAGTAATTTTACTTTTCAGACAACGCCAATAGAAGGATTATATATTGTGGACACCAAGGTTTTTGGTGACGAACGGGGCTATTTCATGGAAACTTACCGCTATGAGGATTTTAAGGAAGCTGGTCTTGATATGGTATTTGTCCAGGATAATCAATCAAAATCAAAACGTGGTGTTTTACGTGGTCTTCATTTTCAAACCAGGAATCCTCAAGGAAAGTTAGTGCGTGTAGTTAAAGGTGAGGTTTACGATGTAGCCGTGGATTTGCGTAAAGGCAGTGCCACTTTTGGCAGTTGGTTCGGTGTTTTACTGAGTGAGGAAAATAAGCGTCAGTTTTATGTACCGGAAGGTTTTGCTCACGGTTTTTTAGTAATTTCAGAAACAGCAGAATTTGTTTATAAATGTACTAATTATTACGATCCCCAAAGTGAGGCGGGGATAATGTGGAATGATCCAGATTTATCAATAGATTGGCCAATTGCCGATGACATGGTTATATCTCTTTCTGAGAAGGATAAAAAACAGCAGTCCTTTAAAGAATACAGCGCTAAATTGTAATAAGTATTGAGGTATAGGTCATGAAGATATCTGTAGTCATGGCCGCTTATAATGGCAGGCCTTTTATCAGCCAGCAGATAGAGTCCATATTGACACAGCTGGGTGGTGACGATGAATTGATAGTTTCCGTTGATCCTTCCAGTGACGGCACTTATGAATTACTGTGTGATCTATCTTTAGCAGATAGCCGTCTTCAGGTGTATCCCGGACCGGGACAGGGATTGGTGGCAAATTTTGAAAATGCCATAAAAAGGACATCTGGTGATATAATTTTCCTCAGTGATCAGGATGATATTTGGTTAAGAGATAAAACAGCAAAGGTTGCAAAAGCTTTTAAAGAAAGCGGTGCGGCGGTGGTGATCCATGATGCCGAGATCGTAGATGGTAGTGGCGAAGTAATAGAGCCATCTTTTTTCGCCTGGCGAAACAGTGAGCCTGGTTATTGGCGGAATATATGGAAGAATTCCTATATTGGCTGCTGTATGGCTTTTACGGCGCAGCTGAAAGATATAATTTTACCCTTTCCGGCTAAAATACCTATGCATGATCAATGGATTGGTTTATTGGCGGAGCGGAAGGGCGGTACTTATTTTCTGCCGGATATTCTTCTTAGTTACAGACGTCATGGCGCTAACGCCAGTTCTGATTCTCACGCTGATATAGGTCAGATGTTGGCCTGGCGCTGGAAAATAGTGAGAGAGTTGAGAAAGCGGGTAAGGAAATGCCGATAGATACCAAGATATACTGTCTCATGGTATTATATAATAAAAACTATGAGGATTCTTTGACTTGGCAAAGTATAAAAGATAATGAATCCCTGCGCGTGATTGTTTGTGATAACAGCACTTCGGATTATCGCAACAGTGAGCTTGCTGACTTAAAAAATGTGACATATATAGATATGAATGGGAACAAAGGCCTTTCTAAAGCCTATAACGCTGGTCTTGATAGTATCCAAGAAAAAGAAGGGATTCTATGCCTTTTTGATGATGATACAGAGATTCCGGCTGATTATTTCAGTAAATTACTCAGTCATTGGGTAAAGGATGAGGGTGATATTTTTTTACCCTTGGTATTTGACGGCGTAGGTATGATGTCGCCGGGAGTAATGAGAAAATATCTTTGTTATCGGGCTCATTCTTTAGATGAGTTAGTGGAAGGAGAATTTACCGGGATAAACAGTGGTATGGCTGTGGATTTAGGTATATTCCAATCCTACAGATATGATGAGAGAATATTTTTAGATTACATTGACCATAATTTTATCCGTGATATGTGGGAAATGGGTAAAAAAATTAAGATAATGGCAGATGTAGAGCTGCATCAAACTTTTTCTGATGTAGTCAATTCGAAGGAGAGCGCCATTATTCGTTTTAAAATTCTGAAGAACGATTTAAAGATTTTTTATCGGAAAAATTTTGCCGCCCGGCTTTTTTATTACTATGTAATTGACAAAAGGCGGATAAAATTATGTTTAAAATATAAAACATTAAAATTTTTGGTGATTTAAGTGGTTGTGAAAACTGTATCGACAATAAAATGGCTGAAAAATATAAGTTTACTTTTTGCTCTTATCTTTTGTGTGGAACTGATTTTTGGTTATAGCGGCACCATGTTAATAGTCAAGGGAGTCGCTATCCGCCATATACTGTTTATACCCACAATTATTTTACTGTACATTTATTGCTTTGTTTACATAAAAGATCATAATATCAAATGGTTTGCTATAAAAGATAAAAACGCTGTTTTTGGCTCCTTCGCTGTTTTGGACTGGGCTGTTCTTTTATTTATCATTTCTACTATAGTATCTTTTTTGCTTATTCCCCGTCTGTACAGCGGTGATTTTACTTTGGCGAAAAGCGAAATACTGGATTCCCTGTGTATGCTTTTCCTGTATTATCCTATACGTTTTCTCATAGCCTGGCAGGAAATATCTTTTAAACGATTCGAAAAATTCATTCTGTTTTGTGTTTCTCTGTTAGCGGTGCTGCATATTATTTTATACGTGGGTCAGACCATTAATAATGGTTTTATCGACGGTTATTTCGCTTTTTTGAAAGCCTTAAGCGGCGGTACAGCTCAGGCACCGGGTTCAGTTTTAGGTCACGGTGGTTATCCCCGAGTTATGTACAGCACCTCTCTATATTTGATGGTTGGTTTATATCTGCTTTTGAAAAAACTGCCAGACTGGCGTATTTTCCATTATGTGCTTTGGTTTTTGTTTGTTACCGCCCTTATGACTACCATGACTAAATCCTTATGGTACGGTGTTTTTATTGGCCTTGTTATCTTTACTCTTTGTTATTTATTTAATAAAATTATTAATAAAGAGAAAAAAGCAATCTTTAAATGGCTTTTGGTTTTAACAGGTTCGGTAATTTTAATAGCTGTCTTGAATTTTACGGTTTTTAACGGTTTTATAGACGCTCGTTTAGCTAATTCTTTTGTCTCTGGTGCAGATGCTCAGATAACAGAGGCTGAAAGCCCTGATAATTCTGCTAATAGTACGCAAAAATCAAATAAAGACCTGGATTATGAGGGCAGCGTTATATCCAATAATATTAAAATAGAACAGACAGAAAAGCTCTTAGCGGCTTGGAAAGAGCATCCTATTTTTGGTGTGGGTTACGGTGCTTATTTGCCGGATTATTTACGCTCAGAGGTGTCTCCTTTTGCCTATGAGATGCTGCTGCCGGCTATGCTCTTTAAGATAGGCCTATTTGGGGTGGCAATATTATTTTTCACGGTGGCGGCTGGTGTTTATATGGCGGTCAAACACTCGCGGTCTCAGCGCGTTCTTTTATTTGCCTGGTTGTTTTTATTGTTATCTTTTGGCTTTTGTATCCAGACTAATCCGCTACTGCTGTCATTTAACGGTATTTCTATAGTGTTGTATATTTTATGGTGTGCCTGGGAGATATCTGAAGGGAAAAACAGGTGAGGAAATATGCTTGATTTATCCATTGGTATAGTGACATATAACAACGAGGATAAGATTCTTAATGTCTTAGGTGATCTTTTCACGAGGCTGGAGAATTTGTCTTTCGCCGTCTACGTCTTTGATAACAACTCTCAGGATCGTACTGTTGAAGTGATTAAAGAGCAATATCCTCAGGTTAAACTTATCAGTAACACAGTTAACGCTGGTTTCGGCCATGGCCATAATTGCATCATTAATAAAGTTTCGTCACGTTATCATCTTATTTTAAACCCGGATATACGGCTTAAGGATAAGGCTATAGAGATATTAGTGAATTATTTAGATGAGCATTCCGATGTGGCTATGGTCACACCGCGAGTAATGAATCCTGACGGAACGGAACAATATTTACCAAAGTTGACACCTACTTTTAAGTATCTGCTCAGCGGACGTTTGCAAAAATTTAGCGCTGGCTTTGCCGATATTCGCCGCGAATATACTATGGCTGATCTTGACTCTGAGGATCCCATAGCGATCCAGTTTTGTACAGGTTGTTTTATGTTGTGCCGTACTGATATCCTTCAGAAAATCAACGGCTTTGACGAACGATTTTTCATGTATATGGAAGACGCTGAGCTTAGTCAAAGGGTAGCACGTCATGGTAAGATAATATTTTATCCAGCTGTCGCCGTTGTGCATGAATGGGAAAGAAGCAGTGCTAAAAGTCTGAAGTATTTTCTCATTCACGTTCAGTCTATGCTGAAATTTTTACGATTACAGTCTAAAGAAAATAAGTAAATGTCTAGGGAGATAAGTAGATGAAGGCAAAAGAAATAGCTATAATTATTGCGGCTGGTAAGGGCTCAAGAATGTTGCCCCTTTCTGAAAAGATTCCTAAACCTCTTATAGAGGTGCGTGGTATTGCAATGATAGAAACTATTATTCAGTCCCTGCAACTACGTTGTGTAGATGAGATCTATATTACAGTTGGTTATAAAAAGGAAAAGTTTGAATATTTGGTGGAAAAATATTCAAATATAGTTTTAGTGGAAAATAAGGATTATGCTCAAAAAAATAATATATCATCTTTGTATGCTTTAGGAGAAATAATGGGCTCTGCTGATTGCTTTATTTGTGATGCTGATTTATATATTAATGATAAAAATATATTTAAAGATGCTGAACTAAGTGAAACTTGTTTTTTTGGCAAGTATATTTCAGGCAAAAATGATGATTGGGTTATTAAAACCAATGGTTCTAAAATAATACATATTACTATAGGTGGCAATAATGATTATGGTTTAGTTGGTATTGCCTATTTAAAGAAATCCGCCGCCGCTTATTTGAAGCAACAGGTTGATATTGTTTATGGCCGTTGTGAATATGACAACTATTTTTGGGAGGAAATAGCAGATTTACACTTGGATAAAATAGGCGCAGTCCTTTATTCTATTGAACCAGATAATGTTGTTGAAATAGATACTTATAGTGAATTACAGGCTTTTGATGAATCTTATCGAGTTAAAAGATAAATAATTATGTTAAAAAAAAGAACAATGGAGGCAAAAAGTGAAAATCGAAAAGCTATAAGCGCTGGTTTAGGCTACACTATAGGTAATATATTAGTCAATGGTATAGCTTTTATTTCCGTACCTATTTTTACTCGCTTAATGTCTACCTCTGACTATGGTATATATAGCTCTTTTATGACATATCAATCTATCTTGGCGGTAGTAATAGGATTGGCTTTGCATGTAACTCTAAAAAACGCTAAATATGATTATCCCAACGATATAGACGGTTATAACTCTTCCATTCTTCTGTTGATGCTTATTAGTACGGCGATTTTTAGTATAGTAGGTATTTTATTCCAGCGAATCTTGGGTCAGTGGCTTTGTCTAGATTGGTTTCTGATTTTGCCTCTTATAATTTACAGTTCTTGTTCCGCTCTTTTAATGTTTTATAATGCCTTTCTTGCTCTTCAATATCGCTATAAGGAATATCTTATTCTTTCTTTATTTTATTCTTTGGGCAGTATAATACTTTCAGTAGTTCTAATTATCTTCACATTTCCTTCTGTGCGATATCTTGGCCGTATTTGGGGCGGTTTTATTCCTATTGTAATAGTGGGTGTAATAATTTGTGTAAGTTTTTTACGCAAACATAAACCTTTTATAAATAAAGAATACTGGCGTTATGGCATAAAGATTAGTTTGCCGATTATTCCCCATGGATTATCTCAATTAGTACTTACCCAGTTTGACCGCTTAATGATTCTGCGTATGATTGGTGAGGCTTCAGCTGGTATCTACAGCTTTGCTTATACTATTGCCATGATACTGCAAATAGTTTACTCTTCTTTGGATTCTATTTGGACTACCTGGTTTTTTGAGATGATGAATAGAGGGGATCGAAGGGAAATAAAAAATAAATCTCGCGCTTATGTTTCTTTGGTATCGTTACTGACCATAATGTTTTTCTTCATAGCGCCGGAGATTATTCGAATTTTTTCCGGACCATCTTATTGGGAGGCTCAATACATAGTTATACCGATAGGCTTAGGTTTATATTTTTCATTTCTCTATTTTTTCCCCGCAGGGGTAGAATATTATTATAAAAAAACTGTCTTTATTGCGGCTGGAACTATGATGGCTGCCGCCATAAATGTTATTCTCAATTTTATCTTCATACCTCGGTATGGTTACATAATAGCAGCCTATACTACCTTTGCTTCTTATGTGCTTTATTTTATTTTTCATATTTTCATTGCTTACAGACTTGAAAGAGAATTTGTTTTTGATATAAAAGTTATTCTTGTGTGTTTATTCTTTACTGTCATCTCTGGTTTATCGTCTTTGCTTTTGATAGAGTACACTATTGTAAGATTAACAGCCTTTTTCTTTTTAATGATTGTTGTAGTGGTAGTTTGCTATCGAAAAAGGGTTTTGCTTAATGAAATTATTGGAAGGGGAAAGTAATAGTGAGGTATAGGGAAATTCGCACATACCAAACCACCAGTTTGCTTACGGAGTTTCTTATATGTCCGTATTGCCAGCTTTTATCGCCTTTTTTCACGAATTTTTTTGTGAAAAAAGGTATTATACCCAATATGGTTACGGTATTTATGATTATATCTGGTATATTAGGAGCTGCTTTTTTTGCCATTCCTAATTTAGTTTGTCAAATAATAGGTACTATACTTATCCATATCTGGTTTGTCTTAGATTGTAGTGATGGTGAAGTGGCTAGAATAACTAAAACATTTTCTACTTTTGGTAAGGAATTAGATTATACTGCTCATGTTATTAATCATCCTTTCTTTAGTTTAGCTTTTATTTCCGCTATGTATTTTTCTGGACATTATAATATGGTTTGGGTTTTTGCTTTCTTTGTGGTTTTTTCTATTTTGGAATGGTGGAGCCGTCATATCTGTATCTTTATAGATGTACACAATCTGAAACTTCCGCCTCAAGAAAGTGAAGAAGAGAAATGTTCTTTAAGAAAAGCTATACTTACTTTTATTTTGAATTCACTATTAGCTTATCCTAATTTTGCTTTGATTTTTCCTTTGTTATTCTTCCTTGATTTAGCCTTAGGCAGTCAGATTGCTTTCTATTTTTTAGGCCTATATGTTGTGGCTAATCTTCTCCTGGTGCCAAAGATCTTCTATGGCTGGATAAAGGTGATGGTTAAGAAATAGGTTATATTATATAAGTTAATTATATGAATTAAAGAGTGATAGTTTTTAATTTTTGATAAATTGTTTTATATATTTGTTAATCCATTTAAAGTTTTTGGAAGATACAATATATACAGTTAGAATACTCATTTACGAATATTTTATAGTACGGTATTTAGTAGGGTTTAAGATATAAATAATAAATTTATTGGTGATACAAATACCTGATATGTGTTATTATAACAACATTTTTTAGAAAATTGTCCATAACGGTATATTTATAAAGATAAATTATGGAGCAATATTAATAATCAGTTATAATAGTAATGAAGAATGTTATGCTTTATTGTCATTGTAAGATTTAGTATTGATAAGTATAATATTAATTATTCAGATTAATAATTAGTATATCTTATATGGAGAGGAGATGTGTAAGTTGAGCAAGTATGTTTGTTCCATTTGCGGCTATGTCTATGATGAGGAAAAGGGCATACCGGAAGCGAATATAGCGCCGGGCACAAGATGGGAAGATTTGCCGGATAATTGGGTATGTCCCTTATGTGGTGCGGCTAAGGAGATGTTTGTCAAAAAAGAAGAGGAAGATGCTGAAGCCTCAATAGATACCACGCCGGAACCAGCTCCTCAGGGTAAAGAGGATGGTGAGTATTCTTCTCCATCAGTTAAGGAATTATCTTATGGTGAGTTAAGTGTTATTTGTTCTAATTTGGCTCGTGGCTGTGAAAAACAGTATTTATCGGAGGAGTCTGAGTTATTTTCCCGTTTGGCTAAATATTTTAAAGATAAAGATGTGCCAATAGAGGAAACAGCTGCTAATAAACTAATGGAGCTTGTGGAAAAAGACTTATCCCAGGGTTATCCCAACGCTAACAGAGTTAGTTCCGGCCAGGAAGACCGGGGTGCCTTACGGGCCTTGGTTTGGAGCGAAAAGGTAAGCCGTATGCTTCAGTCTATTTTAAGCCGGTATAACAAGGAAGGAGACGCCTTATTTGCAAATACCGGAGTTTATATTTGTACTATTTGCGGTTTTGTTTTTGTCGGTGATCAGCTGCCGGATATTTGCCCTGTTTGCAAAGTGACAAACCGTAAATTTGAAAAGGTGGCAGGGAGGTAAAGATATGTCTGAAAAATACGCGGTAAGAAATATTCGCTTGTGCGAAAAGGATTGTTTATGTCTTTATGTATGTCCTACAGGAGCCACCGATACGGAAAATAGTATTATTGATATTAGTAAGTGTATAGGCTGCGGTGTATGTGCTGAGTCTTGTCCTTCTGGCGCCATATCCATGATGCCGCGCCAGCTGCCGCCTCAGCAGAAAAAGTCAGAGGCTGTTATTTCCGCATTAAACGCGCTTATAAAAAGTAAAATTCAGCAGGAAGAAATAGCCAGAAACTTGCCTGGTATTTTAGGTACTGTTATGGAAAAATCTAACAGACTCATGGCTGAGGATTTGAATAGAGAGGCTGGTTATATGCTGCCTCAAAGCAACAATACAAGAGAACTGTTACTTTCATTAAAAGATGCTGAACTGGCTGGAGATTTCCCCAAAGAGGCAGTGACCAGGTTATTGAAGCTCATTGAGTTCAATGAGGCTGAAACCGTAAATGAAAAATGGCGCTGTCCTGTTTGTGGTTATATTCATGAGGGGCCATTGCCGGAAGATTTTGAATGTCCCATGTGCAAGGAACCTGGCAGCTCTTTTATTAGAGTAGAAGAGTGACCAGCTTTCTTTACACGTATACAGTGCCAGTCTCTGTAACTAATTTAACGAAAACTAAAAAGGAGAGGGTTTTATCCCTCTCCTTTTTAATTAAAAACGCAAGGATACGATGATTTGTATCGTATTATTTATAGTTATAGATGTATTGGAGGTATTTAATATGAAAAAGCTAATTATTATAGTGTTAGTTATTGCTCTTGTAGCTGTAGGCGGAATTGGCGTTTACGCTAATACGGCTGATAATGGATTAGGTATATTTTGCGGCAACGGCATAGCCCCTCAGGATGGTACTGGTTGTCAATACGGTAAAACAAATAACAGCGGCAATGGCGCCGCGGTTCAGAAAGGAACCTGTGATAATAGAGAGGACTGCGTTAATTATAACAGTTCATCTTGTCCTAATCAGACAGATTGTCCCAACAATGGCATAGCTCCTCAGGATGACACTAGTTATCAATATGGCAAGACAAGTGACGGCGGCAATGTCGCCGGCGGTCAGAAGGGAGAGCACCATAATGGCAATGGCTGTGATAGCAAGGGTAAAAAGAGTTAAAGGAAAACTATTGAAAGGTTAAAATATGCGGAGCGAGGAAGAAGCGAACAGAGCCATAGAATTATATGCTGATACAGTTCGCAGGATATGTATACTGCATTTAAAGAATTATGCTGATACAGAGGATATATTTCAAACTGTGTTTTTGAAATATGTCCTCTATTCCGGTGCTTTTGAGAGCAGTGAGCATGAAAAAGCCTGGTTAATTCGGGTAACGGTTAATGCCTGTAAGGATCTTCTTAAGAGTCCTTTTCGTCGCCGCAGGGCATCACTGACTGAACTTGAGTATGTATCCCAAGATCTGGATATTGAATATAGCGAAGTTTTAGAAACAGTATTATCATTGCCCCCCAAATATAAAGATGTCATATATTTGTTTTATTATGAGGGATATACGGCTGTTGAGATAAGTGAGATATTGAGAAAAAAAGTGAATACAGTCTACTCCTTGCTTTCTCGGGGTAAAAAAATACTTAAAGAAAAATTGGGGGGTGAGTATTTTGAATAATCCTATACACAGGGCTTTTGATAATGTACAAGCAGAAGAATCGTTAAAAGTTAGTACAAAAGCATATATAGCTTCCCAAGTAATAGCGGGGGAAAAAAGAAGAAGAACACCTTTGCTCTACTTGGCACTGGCTCTTTGTTTTTGCTTTATTGTTTTTAGTATCGGCGGCTATTCACTTTATACCACCCCAGTTTCCGCTGTTAGTATAGATATCAATCCTTCTATGGAGTTAGCCGTTAACAGGTTTGACAGGGTGGTGGGCGTTAGTGCCTTTAATGACGATGGTGCAGCGGTTATTGCCCCTTTAGATCTGAAAAACATGAAATACGATGAGGCGGTAGAGACTATATTGGCTAGTGAGACATTAGCTGCCTATCTCAGTGATACCAGCACTATTAGTATCTGTGTAGCATCGGATGATGCAAATAGGGAAAGAGAAATGTATAGTCGTTTAGCAGGCTGCACAAGCGACAGTAATTGTGAAATAAGTCATTATAGAGGCAATAGTGAGGATATCGAAGAGGCTCACAGCTGTGGTATGTCTATGGGCAAATACAATGCTTATTTGCAGTTAAAGGAAATTTATCCCAATATAACCCTGGAAGAGGTCAAGGGCTTGACCATGTCTGAGATTAAAAGTTTATTGCAGGGGAAAGGCCAATCTTATAATAGCAATAAGCAGAGTTCGGATAGTCAGGATAGAGCCGGGCAGGAGAAGGCCAATGGTCATGGAACAAAACATGGTAAAGAAAATAATCACGGCGGACATCAGGGTAATTAAAAAATTTTGAATTTTTATAATATAAATAGATAAATATAAATTGATGGTTTGTTTTAATATAAATTAAAAGTTTTGTTAGCCCTTTTTTTCTGGTGCTTCATAGATGCTGCATTAAGTGGAGGAATATATTATAATATTTATTTCTGCATATTCTTTTAAATATTAACCTTGTCTTATCTCTTTAATCATGTTATGCTAAAATATATTAATGCTGGCGGTAATAGAAGAAAGAGGGCAAGAAAATGAGGGAGAAGCTGCTTTCCATATCCCATTTAGCGCGTTTACGCAAGCTCACCAGTGAAACTCTGAGGCACTATGATAGAATAGGTTTGATTAAACCTACTTATGTAGATCCAGAGACAAAATATAGATATTATTCCATAAGACAATATGAGGAATTGGGCACAATAAAGGAATTGCGTCAGCTTGGTATGTCTCTCGATACTATAGTAGAATACTTTGATGACAGGAATTTGGAAAAATCACGCAAGATTTTATCGGAGCATTGCGAGAAGCTGCGTCGTGAAATGATTGAAAAACAACTTCTTTATGAGGTGCTCCGCAAAAAAGTAGCTTTTATTGACAGTCTGGATGATCTTGCTCCCAGAGAAGTCGTGGAGGAAAAGTATTTCCCCCAGCGTTATTTTATCAGCTATGGTGAACCGGCTGGCGGCCCTGAGGAGCATGCTCTTATCCTGACAAAATTAGAGGGCCATTTAAATGAAACCGCTCCTATTTTAGCTACTGACAGGATTGGCGTGTATGGCGATGAGTCTCTGTTAGAAGAAAGAGATGATTATATTCCCTCGATACCTATGATCTTTTTAGAGGCTGCCGGAACTTCATCATTGCAAAGAACCGTGAAAGCCGGGCGTTATCTCACTGTTAATTATTACGATTCCCGTTTAGAACGGTATCATCCCTCCTTTGAGTTAGTAAAGGATTATATGCTGGAACACAATCTCAGAGTTGACGGTGAGATATTTCAGATTTATAAATTAGATGTCACATTGACCAGTGACCGTTCGGAAACTATTTTAGAATTGCAGGTTCCTGTGAAAGATAAAGAATAAAAGAACTATAATAAAAGTAAACCCGAGTACATTTTGTACTCGGGTTTTTTATTAAGCAAAGGTAATATTATGTTTCTTTTTGTAGGCAATGTGACCAAGGTATTCGCAAATCAGTCCTGCCGCCGTTATTGGTGTGATACCGCTGGGATCATACTGGGGAGCTACTTCCACAAGGTCATAGCCTATAATATTCATGTCAGCCAATCCTCGTATTATTTCCAGAGCTTCGGTGGAGTTAAAGCCGCCTATTACTGGTGTTCCTGTCCCAGGAGCGCTGGCGGGATCCAAGAAGTCTATATCAAAAGTTAAAAAAGCCTTCTTATTGCCTACGCGTTTTTTGATTCTGGTTACAATCTCTGCGGTAGTCATTTTATGTGCTTCTACCGCTTTAATTACCTCATACCCTAAGCCTTTAGAATTATCGAGATCCTCAACGCCGTAAAGATTTTCTCTGATGCCTACCTGTATAGAATGGGAGGTATCTACTAATCCTTCTTTTGCGGCATGATAGAAGGGTGTACCGTGGTTGTATGGTTTACCGAAATACTCTGGGATAGTATCATAATGGGCGTCAAAATGGATTAAGGCTACAGCGCCGTTAACTTTAGCGCAGGCTCTTAGCTCCGGCAGTGTAACGCTGTGATCGCCGCCGATGGCAACAGGTATAATACCTTTTTGGAAGAGTGGCAAAAGTCCTTCAGTGATCAGATCGAAAGAATCTTCTATATAGCCGGGAACTGAGCCTAAGTCGCCGTAGTCAACGCCGGAGCAGTAGTCGAAGATTCCCACTTCCAATTCGGGATTATATGGTTTTGCGGCCAGGCAGGACATTTCCCGGACTGAACTGGGACCGAATCTGGCACCGACTCTGTAGGAAGCGCAGGTATCATAGGGGATACCGACAATGGCGAAGTCGATATCTTCAGTAGTAGTGACTTGCGGCAGTCTCATAAATGTTTTTATGCCTGAAAATCTTGGTGATTTTAAGGAACTGATAGGTTTATATTTAATCATAAAAAAACGTCTCCTTCTTTGTTTTCAGCTACATAAAAATGCATCACAAACAAAATAAGAAACCGTGTCAGCAAAACTTCGGGATGGCCAGGCCGTAACTGCGCCATACTTTTTTATTTTGTCACTGTGAAAAAATTATAGCTTTTTTACTCATCGATGTCAACCAAAAAAAATTAAAAAAAATCCTTGACTTTTGTGTAACAAAAAGGTGTATTTTGGAAAAAAAGAATATAGTTTCTCTTTTCTAAGCTTTATTTGCTAAGAAATTACTGCAGTAAGAGCATTGCCGGCACTTTGGAAAAATCATAAAGGGTCGCTCCCTTTTCAGGGATTTTTCCTTATTCTCAGAAGCCTCTGTCACATAAACTAAGGGAAATTTATGCGTATTGAGAGTACTCACAAGCTCTGCCGTACGATACGAATAAATTTCTATTTTGCACTGAAAAGAAAGGTGAGGGAGAAATAATGAATGATTTAAATGAAGTATCTGTATTTGGCGATGCCCTCCAGGAACAGGATATACCTGGTTTTTTGAGTCTTATAAATATGATATCTACTGGTAGCGGCGAGAAGATTAAAGCCGTAAATATAATGCCTGGCGGCCTAACTAATAAAAATTTTAAAGTTGTTTTAGAAAATGGCCGGGATATAGCCTTGCGTGTGGCTGGTTATGGTACTGCTCAATATATCAACCGTCCGGCGGAAAAACATAACGCTTCTTTAATGGCTAGTCTAGGCATAGCTCCAGAGATCTATTTTTATGATACCAGAACAGGTTCGCAAATTTGTGAGTATATTCACGCTGATACCATGCATCCCGCTGATTTTATTGAACGTGACGAGGTTTTGATGAAGGCGGCGAAAATACTTTATCAGTATCATAATAGTGGTTTTAGTTTTAAGAGCGTTTTTTTCCAATAGATAAAATTATGGAGTATTTGCAGATCCTTAAAGAACATGACTTTCGGGAAAAATATGTGGGCATGGATGACGCCATAGCAAAACTTCATGATATTTATAAAGCCTTCAAGGCTAATCCGCCTAAATTAGTTCCCTGTCACAATGATACTTTAGCTGAGAATTTTATGTATGACGGTGAAGTGATGCGGGTAATAGACTGGGAGTACAGCGGCATGAACGATCCCTTTTACGATATAGCCTGTGTAATTGTGGAAAATCCTCTTGACGCGGAGAAGGAAAGGGTATTGCTGGAAGCTTATGTTGGCGGTGAACCTGATGAATTAGCTTTGGCCCGCACATTAGTCAATAAGTTTTTAGTAACTACTCATTGGTCTTTATGGTCTTTAGTGCAGATTTGCTATGGCAAGGACTATGATTTTTACTGGGAATACGGCCGTTATCGTTCCGATTTCTTTAATGGTTTTATGGCGAATCCCAACTTTGACCGTTACATTTCTCTGTTAAGTAAAAGCTAAAACGAAAGGAGATCGCCATGGATAATATTACTGATTATGAACGGGAGTTAGGAACCAGAGATATACGCACTCTGATCATAAAATATTCTGCCGCAGCTTTATTAGGTCAAGGCATGCAGATATGTCAGGTTGTTACCGATGGTTTCTTTGTGGGCAATGGTTTAAACGCCACTGGTCTTGCCACCATCGCTATAGTAATACCTTTGTTGACCTTTGCCCTGGCTTTTGGTTGTCTTATTGGTGTAGGTGCTACTTCCATAGCCGCCATTCACCTTGGCAAGAAGGATACTGAAACAGCTCGCCGGATTTTTGGTCAGAGCGTTTGGTATGGCCTTTTCCTTTCAGTCACTGTAGCGGTATTGGGTTATATCTTTGCCGAGGGGATTGTGATTTTATTCGGTGCTACCGGTGATTTAATTCCCTAATGTGTTGATTATGCCAGAATGTTCTTTATCTTTTTCCCCTTCTGCGTAATGGGCGGTATATTTTACTTTTTTGTGCGTTTGGATGAAAAGCCCTTTATTGGCACTTTAGCTCTTACCATTCCTGTTGTTTACGCCGAAATAATAGAATACTTCTGCATTTTTAAATATGAGGTTGGCGTGGCCAGTTCAGCTATGGCTTTTGGTATTACTGTCGGTTCTTGGTCTTTTATCGGTTTATATTTCTTGATCAGCAAGAAAACTATTTTCAAGGTAAAACTCAGTGACATTAAACTGGATTTTAAAGCAATCCATAATATCAATAAAACTGGTCTGGCTTCATTTGTGGTGCAGATAGCCATATCCTTTATTGCCATAATCATTAATAATCTTTTGGCTGCTTACGGCACAGAGCAGGATACCGCTGTGTTTGGCATATTGAACGCCTATCTTATGTATATATTTACCTTATTTGTTACTTTAGGTTTTACCCTTGGTCTGCAGCCAGTTGCCAGCTTCAACTATGGCGCGAAGATGTATGCCAGGGTAAGGAAGTCCCTGAACGTTACTGTATTGTACAGTATTGTTTTTATGGCTGTCGTAACTATTCTGGTATTCATTTTCTCCGACGCGATCCTCAAATTCTTTGCTGGTGATGACACTGCCTTGATTGCGGGATGTAAAAGTCATATTTATGTTTATTTAGGTCTTTTCGCCTTTGGCAGTGTATCCTTTGTGGTATCTGGTTATTATCAGGCTATTGAAAAAAATGTCAAGGCGGTTTTCAATGCCTTGACTAGAAATGTGATTTTTATTGTGCCTATTTCTTGGATTTTTTCCCGGATCTTTGGATCAGCTGGTATTTGGGCTTCAATGCCTACAGCGGAGGTCTTGGCTTTTATTGTAGCCATGATATTTGTAGTCGCGGAAAACCGCCGCTTAAAGGTTATGGAAATCCAGGAAAGCGGTTTATAAATCCATATTTCATATTTGCCCTTCTGCAAAAGAGCCGGTTTTAAACCGGCTCTTTTGTTTTTTTTATTTTCCTCATTTTCTATATCCAGTTTTCTCATTTTGCTGTATAAAGCATTACGGTGAATATTAAGATTTCGAGCCGCGGCGGAAATGTTTCCCTTGCTCGCCTTAATAGCCGAGAGGATAATGGCTCTTTCGTAATCGTTAATCAGATGATTTAAGTCAACTTGCTTAGGTTTTGGTTCCGTCATGTTTATTTCCCGTTTTACTGAAGATAGCATCTGTTCGGGAAGGTGCCGTATAGTTATGGTCTTTTCATTTTCATTGGCGAGGATGACAATGCTTTCAATTAAGTGTTCTAATTCACGGACATTGCCGGGCCAGGGATATTTAGCGAATATTT